>PKTY01000349.1 GCA_002869725.1 Desulfuromonas sp.
CAGGAGCTCGTCCTGCATCTCGGTTCGGATCAGCGGATCAAGGGCCGAAAAAGCTTCGTCCATCAACAGAATGTCTGGGTCGACGGCCAGGCCGCGGGCCAACCCGACCCGCTGCTGCATCCCCCCCGACAGTTCGCTGGGTTTACTGTCGGCCCAGGCTTCCAGCCCGACCTGGGCCAGGGCGTCGAGGGCTCGTTTTTCTCGGGTCGCCTTGTCGACGCCGTCCAGTTCGAGGCCGAAGGCTGCATTCTGCAGCACTGACATATGCGGCATCAGCGCGAACGACTGGAAGACCATGCTCATCTTGGCGCGGCGCAGCTTGACTAACTGATCGTCGTTCATCTCCAGAATGTTTTCGCCATCGATCAGTACCTTTCCCGAGGTCGGCTCGATCAGACGGTTGATCATGCGTACCATGGTCGACTTTCCGGAGCCGGAGAGACCCATAATAACGAAGATTTCGCCACGGTTGATGTCGAAGCTGGCGTCCTTGACGCCGACCGTTGAACCGGTTTTTTCGAGAATGTCTTCTTTATCGTGCCCTTTTTTGATCAGCTCCAAAGCCTTTTTCGGGTTCGGGCCGAAGATTTTGTAGAGATTTTCAATACGAATTTTGACGTCTTGCATACACGGACCTCTCTCGACCGGTCTGGCATGGAATCGCATACATGCCGCAAGTCCGGCGCGGAACAATGATAGCCTGGGAGCGAAGCTGGATAAGGGGGTGGACGTTTATTGCCGGCAACGTCCCAGTTTGGTCTTTTTTTTTGGTCGGACAGAGCAACCCGCAACCAGGTATTGGCGGTCGGCCAGCGTCTGGTGCTGCTCTGAATGGAACGGGTGACGTTGCGTGATTCCCGCCGGGACATTGCATCCCGGGAGCTGCTTCGTTGACACCCTTGCGGGATAAGGTCGGAGCACCCTGGCGGGGCGGCGCCTTATACTAGAAAAACAACCCTAACAGTCATAAAGGGGGGAGGTCAACCTGGAGAGAGGCTTTTTTTCTTGTGGGGACACAGACGGTCTGTGTCCCCACAAGTTTAACGGACTATTTGACGGTATCTTCGGGGTAGGCGCCGATTTTGTGGATGGTCAGGTCGGAACCGCGGAATTCTTCCTCTTCATCGAGGCGGAAGCCGATGATCTTGATAATCAGTTTGTAGACCACATATCCAGTGACCAGGGCGTAACCGACAGCCAGCAGGCTGCCGACCAACTGGGAGAGGAAGCTGACGCCACCGAGGCCGCCAAGCCCCTCGTAGCCGAAGATACCGGCCGAGATCCCACCCCAGGTGCCGATGATGCCGTGTAGCGGCCAGACGCCGAGGACGTCATCGATTTTGAGGGTTTCCTGTTCCCACTGGAAGCCGTAGACGAAGATCAGTGCACCGAGTCCGCCGATCAGAAAGGCCGCCAGGGGGTGGACCAGGTCGGAGCCGGCGCAGATGGCGATCAGGCCGGCCAGAGCACCGTTGTGGGCGAAGCCCGGATCGCAGCGGGTGGCGATCACGGCGAAGATAACTCCGCCGACCATGGCCAGCAGAGAGTTGACGGCCACCAGCCCCGAAATGCCGGTGATGCTCTGGGCGCTCATCACGTTGAAACCGAACCAGCCGATGGCGAGAATCCAGCTCCCCAGGGCCAGAAACGGGATGTTGCTGATGGGGATGGCCTGGCTGCGGCCGCGCACCCAGCGTCCCATGCGCGGGCCGAGCAGGAGCACGGCGGGTAGAGCCAGCCATCCGCCCATGGAGTGGACCACCACACTGCCGGCAAAATCGTGGAAGGGGGCGCCGAACATCGATTCAAACCAGCTCTGCAGCCCGGAGCTGTTCTGTCCCCAGATCAGCGATTCGAACAGGGGGTAGGTGAGTCCGGCGAAAATCGCTCCGGCCAGGACCTGTGGCCAGAAGCGGGTTCGCTCGGCGATACCGCCGGATATGATGGCTGGGATGCAGGCCGCGAAGCAGAGCAGGAAGAAAAACCGCACCAGTTCGTATCCCTGGTTGTCGCCGAGCAACCCCTGGGCGGAGACGAAGAAATGAACGCCGTAGGCGATGGGGTAGCCGACCAGAAAATAGACGACGGTGGAGACCGACCAGTCGGTGAGAATTTTGACCAGGGCGTTGGTCTGACTTTTTTTACGGACGGTACCGACTTCGAGGAAGGCGAATCCGGCGTGCATGGCAAAAACCATGACGGCACCGAGCATCAGGAACAGGACATCGCCTGATCGTGTCAGGCTCTGGACAGCAGAATCCATCTCATGACCTCCATGTCATGTGTTTAACAAACAGGCTCCATTGCCCGAATGCACTCCGTTGACATGTTCAAGGGGTGTGCCCAGATTGTAATTCTATAGTTTTCAGCAGGTTACACTGGAATGGCTGCCAGCTATATCCATTTGTGTCTGTTTTTTGTGCAGGTGACTGGCCAGTAAATGAGCAGGATAGAATAAGTTTTTACGGCGTTATGTGGAGAAGATTGCCCCTTGGCCAACAGCTGTTTGCGCGTTATGATGCCGCATCCTCAAAAACCGACTGACGCTGTTTATCGACCGAATGACGTTCTCCAAACTCTCGATCTATCTGCTACTCCCCGGCCTGCTGTTCGGTGGAGCGCTCTACCTCAACAGGCAGGTCAACCTGCCTGCCGGGTTTGAACCGCTGCTGACCGCTTTCCCGGCGGTGGTTGCCCTGGCTGGTCTGCTGCTTGGCTGGCGTTTCAACCGGTCCCGGGTCATCTGGGCGATTCTGCTGTTGATTCTGGCTGAGTGGCTGCCGCCTCTGCTCTCTTCTTTTGCCAGCGAATATTTCACGGCCCTGGTGCAGGTTCTGCTGCCGTTCAACCTGGCGCTTATCGCCTGCTGGTCCGAGCGCGGTCTGGTCACGGTGCATGGCCTGCTGCGTGGTGCGCTGATCGGTGGACAGCTCGGGGGCTGCTTCTGGCTCTACCGGAGTTGGCCGGGAGAAGTTATCGCCATCCTGCACCGTCACTATCTGCCGTTCGATCTTCCTGACCTGTTCCATTTGCCACAACTTGCCAGTCTGGTCGCCATGGGTTGCCTGGTATGGCTTTTGGTCCGATTCTGGCTGACTCCCGATGCCATGAGTGGCGGCTTTGTCTGGGGGCTGATCGCGGTGCAGGCCGGCCTGCTGTGGCCTCACCAGTTCTCTTTCTGGGCAGGAGTGGCTGCTCTGATCCTGGTGATGGCGATCATCGAGAGCAGTTTCAGTATGGCATTCAACGACGAACTGACCGGGTTGCCGGCACGGCGAGCCATGAACGAGTTCCTGCTCAAGGTCGGACGCCGCTATACCCTGGCGATGGTCGATGTCGATCACTTCAAGAAGGTCAACGACACCCATGGCCATGATGTCGGCGACCAGGTCCTCAAAATGGTGGCCGGCTGCCTGCGCGGCGTAACAGGGGGCGGTAAACCTTTTCGCTACGGTGGGGAGGAGTTCGCTGTGATCTTCTCGGGCAAGGAGCTCGAACAGACCCTGCCGCACCTGGAGCGACTGCGGGAGCGGATCAGTCAGGCGGAATTTGTGCTGCGTGGCCGCAATCGTCCGCGCAAGAAGCCGGCCGGCAAGGTCAAGTCAAAATCCTCAGGTCTTCTGCAGGTGACCGCCAGCATCGGTGCGGCCGAGCGTTCCGGGGATCTCGCTTCTGCTTAACAGGTGATCAAAGCCGCCGATCAGGCCCTCTACCGGGCCAAAAAGGGGGGGCGCAACCAGGTCTGCAGCTGAGTTGGCCCACAGTTGTAAAGGCGAACAAGGTAGGCAAAAACTGCACCGCTGTGTTAACCTCAAGCTGTTTTCCTGCCTTGGAGTCGCCATGAACGAGATGCTACGCAACAACCCCGTCAGTCATTTCAGCCGGGGCTTTTTCTCGCCGTTTCACAGCGTCGGCCTGCTGCGGCGCAACCCGCGCCTGCTCCCCTACATCATCATCCCCTTCCTGATCAACCTGGGTGTGTTCAGCGGGGCGGTCTACCTCGGCCTCGATTTTTTTGCCGGCACGGTGGTCGAACAACTTCCCCAGGGGGAAGCCTGGTACTGGGCAGTCCTCTACTGGATGATCTGGGTTCTCGCCGTGCTGGTCACGGCGGTGCTGGTCTTCTTCTCGTTTACTGTGGTCGGCAACCTGATCGCTTCGCCTTTCAATGACCTGCTCTCCGAGCGGACTGAAGAGCTTTTGTCCGGCCAAAGTCACGACGCGCCTTTCAATCTGGGGCAGTTCGCCAGGGATGCCTGGGCCACCCTGGTCCTTGAAGCACGCAAGATTAGTCTGTTCGTGGTTGTCATGCTGGTGATCCTGCCGCTGAACCTGATCCCCGGTTTCGGAAACACCCTCTACTCCGTGCTGGCGGTCAGTTTGACCCTGTTTTTCCTCTGCGTGGAATATCTCGGCTTTGCTATGGTTCGCAAGCGGCTGTTTTTCAGGGAACAGCGCCGTTTCATTTTTGGTCACAAGTTCCTGATGCTCGGTTTCGGCTGCGGGGTGATGGCGGTTTTAGCGATCCCGTTTTTCCAGATGCTCTGCATCCCCCTGGCAGTCATCGGGGCGACCCGCCTTTGGTGTGAGGAAAACGGTCTAACCGCTGCTGTCGGTGGCGGTGCTGCCCAGCCAGGCACGAACCATCCCGCGCCGAAAGAGCCGTCATGAAAAACGTTCTGATCGAGGCCGTCGAAGCTGCCAGCAAGGTGTTGCTCGACAAGTTCGAGCGGGGTATCGCTGTCGAGTTCAAAGGGGCCTATGACCTGGTGACCGAGGCTGACCGGACCAGCGAACATCAGATTGTCTCCGTGCTGCGCAAACACTGTCCGGACCACGATATTCTTGCCGAAGAGGACGATTACGGCGAGCGCCGCTCCGATCACTGCTGGATTGTCGATCCTCTCGACGGGACCACCAATTACGCTCATGGGTTCCCCTGGTTTGCCATCTCAATCGCACTGCAGGCCGGTGACGACCTGGTGTTGGGCGCGGTCTGTAATCCCTATACCCGAGAAACCTATCTGGCCGAGCAAGGGAGAGGCGCGACCCTCAATGGCCGGCCGCTTGAGGTGTCGACCATCGACTGTCTCGACCGGGCCATGCTGGCCACTGGTTTCGCTTACGATCACAAGGAGAGTCCGGTCAACAACTATGATCACTTCGAGCATTTCCAGCGGGCCGCCCAGGCCTGTCGCCGGCCGGGTGTGGCCAGCCTCGACCTGGCTTGCGTGGCGGCCGGTCGTTTTGACGGCTTCTGGGAGATGAACCTCAAACCCTGGGATATTGCTGCAGGAGTGCTGCTGGTCAGGGAAGCCGGCGGTCTGGTCAGCGACTTTGACGGATTGCCAATGAGCCTGGAACGCCGCGAGATTCTTGCCAGCAACGGGCGGATCCACCAACCGATGCAGCAGGTTCTGGCCGGAGGGCGACGTCTGCCCAAGGGGTCGGGCAACGGGAGTGTCACCTGATGAGACGCCGGTTGCTGCCGCTGGCGCTGGTCGGGCTGCTTTGGGTCGGCTCATTGCCTCAGATCGCTGACTGTTCAGGGGATCCTCTGGTTCGGCAGGGGACCGAGTTGATGCGCAACGGTGAGTTCAGTGCGGCTCTGGACATCCTTCACCAGGCTGCAAAGCGCCAGCCCGACCCGCAAAGCATCGACGGGCTTTTGGGACAAGCCTATATCGGGTTTGGTTTTCAGCTGCTCGAAGCCGCCAAATACGCGGAGGCCGAACAGGCTTTTGCCGAGGCGGTCGACTATCGGTCTGACGATCCGCGCCCCTGGCAGGGGCAGGCTATTGCCAATCTCCACCAAGGACGGAATGTGGCTGCCGAGGCCGCTTTACAGGAGGCGTTGGGGCTCACCCCCCAAGACCCGGTTCTTTACCAGCTGCTGGGGCGTGCCAAATATGCCTCCGGGGACATGGCCGGGGCGGTCTCTGCCCTGAGGCAGGCGGTCGACCTGGGGAGTGCGTCTGCCCGGGACATGCTGGCCAAGGTTGAGGCCGAATGGCAGCTGGAGCAGGGGATGCAGCGCGATTTCAGCAGCGTCTTCCAGCTCTCTTACGCGGACGACGGTCAGAGCGAACTGGCCGGGTCGATCCTTGCGGTCCTCGAAGATGCTTATGCCGACCTCGGCGCTGAACTTGATTTCTACCCCGAGATCAAGGTGCCGGTTCTCCTCTACACCCGCAAGGAGTTTGAGCGGGTCACGGCCTCGCCGGACTGGGCAGGGGCGGTCTACGATGGCAAGATCCGCATCCCCATCGGTGGGCTCAAACGCATGATCCCGGAGCTGAGGGCACTGCTCTACCATGAGTATGCCCATGTCGTCATCAGGTTCCTCGGCAAGGGGCGGGTGCCGACCTGGCTCAACGAAGGCTATGCCGAGCTGGCTGGGCGGCGTCAGCACCATCTCGACCTTGACGAACTCGACCGCGCTGTTGCCGCGGCACGGCTGCTCCCCTGGGATCGTCTGAACAAGGGGTTCAACGGCCTTTCTAAGGAGCAGGTCCTCCTCGCTTACCAACAGAGCTACTCTTTCTGCCTCTTTCTGGTCGATCAGTTCGGTTGGCACCTTTTCCGTGACCTGATCGTGGCCCTGGCCTCTGGCGCCGATCTGGCTGCGGCCTTCACATCCGCTTATGGTGACTACGGCCTGACCTGGCAACAGCTGCAAAATACCTGGAGGGATTCACTTTGATGGCATCCCTGATGCATTTCCCATCACCCAGGCTTCCATAGCCGGGTAAAGTCTCACTTTCCTGACGCCATTTTGGACGTGGGTTTGCTGCCCTGCTTATAATCGAGGCACAAGCTGTGCCGGGAGCCGATTACGCAAGGGGTGAAGCGTATCCGTGGCGACCACATCCATGAACCGCTGCAGTCTGCCCCCATGGGCGATTGCTTCCAGACATTACAACCGCCATCCGCAGCAGCTCGACATCCAGGGGATTGAGCACAACGGTCGTCCCCTGTTCGAAAAGCTTGCTGTCGAGGACGATCCGGAAGCCCGGGGACTGCTGTTCCATGATTTCATGGATGTGCGCTTCCAGCTTCATCAGTGGGAGCGCGAAGCGACGCCGACCAGTCGCAAGAGCCTCAAGAACAGCTATCTCCGTTTTCTGAGGGGCTGGTTGTTCGACAGTAACTCCAATGAAGGGGCTGTCCTCAAAGGTTGGGTGGAATCCCGTCTCGGTCTGGCGCCGACCTTCCATCGCCAGATCGTTGCCGATTTTCATTCCGAGGCCTATTTCCGCTACACGGTCGACCGCATGAAAGGGGCGGCGCGTACCAGCGCCATTCTTCCGCAGCTCGACCTGTTGTATGCATTTGTCCAGTATGAGCTGGCCCAGCGCCGGCCCGGGCAAACCCACTTGACGCTCTATCGTGGAGTTTACGACTTTGCCGAACATCAGGTGGTTGAGGAGCTGGGAGGGAATCGCTACCTGCTGCGCCTCAACAATTTGAACTCCTTTACCGATGATTTCGAGAGGGCCTGGGAGTTTGGCAGTAAAGTGCTGCAGGCAGATGTTCCCCTGACCAAGATCTTTTTCATGGGTGGCTTGCTGCCAAAATCGCTATTCAAAGGCGAAGGCGAAGCTCTGGTGATCGGCGGCGAGTTTGAAGTCAAGGTGCTGACTGGTGGGTGATGTTCTGTCCCGGGCCCGCGCTGCTTATCTGGGGTTGGCCATTGGTGATGCCCTCGGGGCGACCACCGAATTCATGACGCCTGGAGAAATCAAGGCCAAATATAAAGTGCATCGCAAAATGATCGGTGGCGGCTGGCTCTACATCAAGGCTGGTCAGGTCACTGACGATACCGAGATGTCTCTGGCTTTGGGGCGCGCCCTGATCAATGCAGGCAGTTGGGATCTCAAAGGAATTGCCGAAGAGTTTCTGGTCTGGATGAGGAGCAAGCCGATCGATATCGGTGCCACCTGTCGTCGCGGAATACGCGATTATATGCTTAAAGGTCATCTTGAGATGCCCTACAACGAGTGGGACGCCGGCAATGGTGCCGCGATGCGCATGGCCCCGGTCGCGCTGTTTTGCCTCGGTGATGACGATCTGCTTTGCGAATGCAGCTGCGCGCAAGCGCATCTGACGCACAACCATCCTCTGTCGGATGCCGCCTGTCTGGCGATTGGTCGGATGGTGCAGATGGCTTTGCTCGGTGCCGACCGTTTCAGTCTGCATGAGGTGACCAGGCAGCTGGTGGCCGAGCACGGCAACTTTCGTTTCAACAATTACCGTGGCAATGCCGGTTCTTATGTGGTCGATACCTTGCAGACGGTGTTCCACTATCTCTTTTCGACAGCCAGTTTCGAAGAGTGTCTGATCGGCGTGGTCAATCAGGGGGGGGATGCTGATACGACCGGGGCGATCGCCGGGATGATTGCCGGAGCCTTTTACGGGCGGGACTCTCTGCCCGACCGATGGTTGA
>PKTY01000347.1 GCA_002869725.1 Desulfuromonas sp.
GACATTATGCTGATGGATGAAGCTTTCTCGGCCCTTGACCCCCTGATCCGCACCGACATGCAGGACGAGCTTCTCAAGCTGCAGGCCAAGGACAAGCGCACCATCGTCTTCATCTCTCACGACCTCGACGAGGCAATGCGCATCGGCGACCGGATCGCCATCATGGAAGGCGGCCTCGTGGTACAGGTCGGCACCCCCGAGGATATCCTCCAGAACCCCGCAAACGACTATGTACAGGCTTTTTTCCGCGGCGTCGACCCAACCAACATCCTCACCGCCGGCGACATCGCCACCGCCACTCAGGTAACTATCCGCATCACCGACGGCAAGAATCCGCGAGCGGCCCTGCAACGCCTGATCAAGAACGACCGAGAGTTCGGCTATGTCCTTGATAATGATGACAAGTTCCATGGGATCGTCTCGACGGAGTCCCTCAGGGAACTGATCGAAAAACCGGAAAACGAACATTTGATTAAAAACGCCTACATTCAGGAGGCGGTAACCGCCCGGGCGACCGACTCGATGCAAGACATCCTGCCCCACGTTGCAAGTCATGGCTGGCCGCTGCCGATCCTTGATGACAATGGCTGTTACCTCGGGGCGATCTCCAAAAACCTGTTCCTGCGTACGCTGCACCGCAACCAGAACGATGACCAGGGCGACAGCGAAACAAAGGCCTCTGCAAACAACCTGAATCAGTGAATTGCACATGTGAGCTAAACCCACGTCAGGAAACATTCGATAAGTGAGGGAAAAGATGTCGCAGAATCGTTGGAACCCAAGTCAAGCTTTCTTGATTCCGTTTTTTATTCTAGCTCTACTTTGTGCTACTGCAGGCTGGTGTGTATCAGCCGAATCAGCTGCCGATACAGCACCTGCCAGCAACCCCTGGAGCACACAAGCTGATCGCGGTGAAGAGACAAAGGCAGCCAACCCCTGGGGTGCGCAGCCTGATAGCGCTAAAGAAGAGACAACGTCCTCCAATGCCTGGAGTACCAAGCCCGACAGCACCAAAGAGACAAGTTGGCTCGACGATAAGTCATCGGCTGTGGCTGAAGACAACAAGATTGATTGGGTGCATCCCTTTCAGGAATCCTTGTTCCCCTTCGAGAGCTGGGTTAATGACTCCCTCAGTTGGATCGTCGACAATTTCCGTCCACTATTTCAGGCAATACGAATCCCCATCGACACCATCCTTAAAGCGATGGAAGCTTTGCTTACCTTCTTACCTGATGCGCTCATCATCATTGTTCTCACTTTACTTGCCAGAGTTGTTTCAGGATGGTCTCTGTCGATCGGTACGCTTGTTTCTCTGCTGGTCATAGGATCCATCGGGGCTTGGGCTGAAGCCATGATCACGCTATCACTTGTTCTAACCGCGGTTTTCTTCTGCCTCCTGCTCGGTTTGCCGCTGGGCATCTGGTTATCGCAAAGTGACAGGGCGCTGCGGTCGGTACGTCCGATACTTGATGCCATGCAAACAACTCCCGCCTTCGTTTACCTTGTTCCAATTGTCATGTTGTTTGGGATTGGTAATGTCCCGGGGGTTGTGGTCACCATCATCTTTGCGGTACCACCACTGATCAGATTGACCAATCTTGGGATTCGACAGGTCCCAGAAGATCTCATCGAAGCCGCCTTAGCCTTTGGCGGCAACCCAAGACAGGTGATGTTGAAAGTAAGGCTGCCCCTGGCACTTCCGACCATTATGGCTGGGGTCAACCAGACCTTGATGCTCGCTCTGTCGATGGTCGTTATTGCTTCGATGATTGCTGTTGGCGGCCTGGGCCAGCTGGTTCTCCGCGGCATTGGTCGACTTGACATGGGCCTGGCCACCGTCGGTGGCTTAGGGATCGTACTTTTGGCAATCATCCTTGACCGGATAACACAGCAACTCGGAGAAAATATACAGAAGTCAAGAAGTTAGGTTTATTTATTGACATGGACGCCGTCGAAAACGGTGTCCGTTGGGTTAACTTTCATCAAAAAGGAGAATTTATGAAAAACAGACTGTCGCGGATTCTGGTGATTACCATGATGTTGGCCTTCATGGGCATCGCATCGCAGGTTTCAGCTGCCGATCTTCCTGGGAAAGGCATCACCGTTCAGCCTTTGAAAAGTTCCATTGCCGAAGAGACCTTTCAAACGCTCCTCGTGATGCGGGCTTTGGAAAAACTTGGCTATGATGTCAAACCAATTAAAGAAATCGAGTACGCCGCCGGCCATGTTGCTATCGCCAACGGTGATGGAACTTTTTTGGCGGATCATTGGGATCCACTGCATGTCGATTTTTACATCAATGCCGGAGGTGCTGACAAAATCTCCCGTGAGGGGATTTATTCCTCCAATGCTTTACAGGGATATCTCATTGACAAACCTACGGCAGATAAGTACGGCATCAAAAACATCGCACAATTAAAAGACCCCAAAATTGCCAAAATTTTTGACGCCAATAGCGACGGCAGGGCTGACCTTGCCGGTTGCAATCCGGGCTGGGGCTGCGAAAAGGTGATTGAACACCAGCTTGACGCCTTTGGCCTGCGCGACACAGTCACTCACAACCAAGGTTCTTATTCAGCAATCATCGCCGACACCATCACGCGCTACAAGCAGGGTGAACCGATTCTCTACTACACCTGGACACCCTACTGGGTCAGTGGCGTTCTGGTCCCGGGGAAAGACGTGACTTGGCTGCAAGTCCCCTTCTCCTCTTTACCAGGCGAGCGCAAAGACGTGGACACGACACTACCCGACGGTAGCAATTATGGCTTCCAAGCCAACAACCAGATCATCGTAGCCAACCTGGAATTTGTTAAAGAGAACCCTGCCGCTGGGAAACTTTTTAGTATTATGAAGCTATCAAACAACGATATTTCGGCACAAAATCTTCGTATGCGTGATGGTGAGAAATCGGAAAAGGCGATTGAAGGGCATGTTGACAGTTGGATAAATGCCCATCAGAAGACTTTTGACGGCTGGATTGCTGAAGCGCTGGCCGCAGCCAAGTAAAACGCCACGACACTTATGACCTAACAGCCGGAGAGCAAAGCTTTCCGGCTGTTTTTTTTTGAAAATAGTCCCTGGCCTGCTGCCGAGGACAAGAAAGAGCAGATTTAGCGGTTGGCAGTCATGGAGGATCGTTTATAATCGGCAGCTGAAATCATCTACGTCACTATACAGCACCCCGTTCAGACGCTGCACTCAAGTTACCCCTCCCCTCGAGGGAGGGGTAACTAAGAGTCGCTACAACTTGTTAGGGTCGATTCACCCCCGGAAGGAATCCATGCACATCCTGATTTCGTTTAGCCTCTCTCTTCTGGTCCTGCTCTTTGCCGGCTGTCAGCAGGATCCACCACCGCAAGCCCAACAAACCGAAACCGCGCAACAGGAGCAGGCCGCAACACCAGTGGCGGAAGAGCCCGTCGAGCAACCGCCCCCCCCCAGACCTCCCCTGTTTGAAGATTTCCAGGGAGAACCACAGCTGACTCTCTTCCCCCGGGCCGGAGACTTCCGTCCGGCTGACGACAGCGAAAATCTCCCCTACTGGGCGACCTTCATCGAGCACCTGGTCCAGGTTTCAGGGCTGGCCGAGGAGAAAACCACCGGCAACCGCGCCTGGCGCTTTCGCAGCATCAACACCATCGACTCGGTCGCTTATTTCTCACCGGTTGCCGTCGATCCAAAAACTGCATACAAGGTTTCCTTCACCCTGTTGGGGACCCTTCCCGAAGGAGCAACCGCCGGAGCCGGCATTCTCGAATTCGATGAGTTCCTCTGGATTGGCGAGCAGTACACCGAAGAGATTGTCCAGAAGCATTTTCGCGGTAGCCATGAAGGGGTGCGTCTCCCCGGAACGATCGAAGGGGAGCAGAGTTTCACCTTCACCACCAGCCCGGAGACCGGCATGGTTCACCTGATCCTGTTCAGGGAAGGCCCGCACGATCGTAGCAGCGTGATGTTCGATGACATCCGGATTGAGGAGATAGAAAGCGTTAAACCGTGAGCCGGCTCAAGGCTCTATAAATCACCGGCTACTTCTCGCTTTTTGACTGCAACTGACTCGATAGCCGTGCTTGAACTCTCGGGAACTTGCCTGAAATGCGGCGTTTCCGACACGACCAATATCAAGGATTAATGGCACACAATGTGCTTTAGTTAAACTTTATTGTTTTTGTCGAGTTTTTTCTCTTTCAACGGGGCAAGATGGAAAAACTTAATCGCCAGCGCAAAGCCGTCATCTTCCTGATCTTCTGCCTCTCCGGTTTCAGCGCCCTGGTCTACGAGGTTCTCTGGACCAAGCACCTCTCCCTTGCGTTCGGCACCACCATGACCGCGGTCAGCATCGTCGCTGCCACCTTCATGGCCGGCCTTGCTATTGGCGGCTACCTGCTGGGACGCTTCGCTGACCGGGACACAAACCTGCTGAAAATTTACGCCCTGCTCGAACTTGGGATTGCCCTCTTTGCCCTGCTCTTTCCACCGACCCTCAAGGTGGTTAGTTCGCTCCACGTATGGCTGGTCAACCTGCTCCCCAACCACGAACTATTCAACCACTCCATGCACTTTGGCTTGGCAGCCGTTTTGCTGCTTCCTCCTACAGTCTGCATGGGCGGCACTTTCCCGGTGATGTGCCGTTTTTTTGCTCGCAACAAGTCTGGCGGGCAAATCGGCCGACTCTATGCCATCAACACTCTGGGAGCTGCCATCGGTGCATTTTTGTGTGGCTACTTCCTGATACCGGAACTGGGGATGTTTGCGACCAACCTGGGCGCCGTGGGGCTCAACCTTCTGGCCGCAATCGTATCCTGGCACTTTTCCAAGTCGGCACGCAAAGCCACCGCCGACAACTGCGTCGCGCAAACCAGCATCAGCCAAACCAGCATCAGCGTCAAAAAAAGACCGATTTTAACGGCCACCGCCCTGATCGGCTTTTTGACCCTGGCCTACGAAATTCTCTGGACCCGGGTATTCATGCTGTTCCTCGGTAACACCAGCTACGCATTTTCGATGATGCTCAGCTCCTTCCTGGTCAGCATCGCCTTCGGCGGAGCTCTGTATGCACGACTGGTCAAACCGCAACTCAACGAAAGAAAACTCTTCGTCCGCCTGACCTTTTTCATGGGGCTGTCGATCCTCTGCACAGTCCCTTTCTACGACCAGCTTGCCTACCTGTTCCAGTGGGTTCATGACATCGCTCTCGACAACTGGGGGCTGCTGACGTTGCTTTCGGGTCTGATCGTTTTCCTTGTGATCTGCCTGCCGATCATCATTTCCGGAGCCCTGCTCCCGGCGGCCATCGCCATCCTCGATCCAGGGGAGCATAGAACCGGTGAAGGAGTTGGACGGGTCGTCCTCTGTAATACCCTCGGCGCTGTCCTCGGCAGCCTGGTCACAGCCTTTTTCCTGATACCGAACCTCGGCAGCCAGGCCAGCTTTCAGCTTTTGGCCGTGGTCAACCTGATCCTCAGCACCGTTCTTGCGCTCATCTATTACGCTCCCTCACCAATGCGTTATGCACGGATCGCCTTGGTCTCAACGGCCGGGCTGGCCCTCGCCTACCTCTCCCCTGCCTGGGACCAGGGGCTGATCAACAGTGGGGTCTACATCTACGCAGCAAGGTACCGTCAGGCCGGCGGGATCGACAACGTCCTCTCCCAGGAACGGATCGTCGAGGTGATCGAAGGACTCGACACCACAGTCGCCATCCACGAGAGCCTCGACGGTCAACAACGCTTTTTCACCGTCAACGGCAAAACCGATGGCGGCAGCGGCAAAGATATGGCGACACAGCTTCTGATCGGGCACCTGCCGATGCTGCTTCACCCCCAGCCAACCGATACGCTGGTCATCGGTCTTGGAACCGGCATAACCCTGACCGGCCTGAGTGGCCATCCCACCGAGCGGATCAAATGTGTCGAAATTTCCGCCGAGGTCGTCGAAGCCTCCCATTATTTCCGCAACACCCATCAGGATGTTCTGGCTGACCCCAAGACCACGCTGCTGATCAACGACGGTCGCAACCTGCTTCTGGAAGATCCCAAAACCTACGACGTCATCATCTCCGAGCCTTCCAATCCCTGGCAGTGTGGCAACGCCAACCTTTTCACTCACGACTTTTACCAACTCGCCGCCACTCGTCTCAAGCCGGGCGGGCTGTTCGCCCAATGGATCGGTCTCTACGACATCACCCCGGAGAACCTCCAGGTGGCGGTCAACACCCTGCTGCAAACCTTCCCCGAAGCCCTTGCGTTCAGAGCGAACAGCGATCTGATCATCGTTGCCGGGTTCGACCCGTTGAAGTTCGATTACCTGGGGATACAGAATCGCCTCAAGAACCCCACCATTAGCGAGGCATTGCAACGTGTCGGGATCACATCAGCCGGGGAATTGATCGCCAAACATTACCTGAGCAGTGAAATGAGCCTCGTAGAATTCAGTAAAGGATCAGAACTGAACACTGATAACCTGCCGATCCTTGAGTATTCGGGCCACTTCCTGGTCGGCGAAAAATCTGCCGGGACCCTGCAGATGGACAATATCAGCGCACTCAACCAGTTCAGCGAGAGCGTCGCGCTCCCCCTGGCCAACCTTGGCAACGACCTGCCGAGCATCGCCAGCGCCCTGCGTGAACTGGGCGAGCAATACCAGAGTGTCGGACGCACCAATGCGGCCAAAAGCCTCCTGGACAAGGCGCGTGAGCTTGAGCTTCAGAACAACCGACCCAGTTAGCTCATCCCCTTACCAACTATTTGACAGCAATGATAGCCTGTTGTAGAAAACAAGGTCACCCACCAGCATCCCTTGCAGATGCTGTATTTCGTACCCCCGCCCCTTGTGGGAGGGGAAGCCAAAGTCAAGTTGCGCTGTTTACTTAAGAAGAGGCTTTTAAATCCCTTAAGCTGGATCCGGGAGGAACCTTTGTACAAAAAACTGTTGACCGTCCTTTTCATGCTTGTAGCAATAACAGCCGGCTGCAACCAGCAGCAGGAACACAAACAGGTGGTACCCCGCGCCAACTTCGAGCGCACCGGGATCTACCATGCACAATCTTCAACCTTAAAAGAAGTTGTTTGGGAACAGAACGGCGCCTCCTACCTGGAAGCCGCACCGATCTTGGCCGACGGAATCGTTTTTTGGGGGGGACGCGACGGCACCCTGCGTGCCACCGACTTCAACAACGGCAACCCTCTCTGGCAGACGCCCCTTGACGGGCCTCTTTCCTCCACAGCAGTGGTCGATGGTTTACGCCTGGTGATCGGAACCGAAGCCGGAACCCTTTACCTGCTCGAGGCCAAAACCGGCCGGGTCACTGCACAGATCAGTGTTGGTGCACCCATTCTGACGTCTCCGGTCGTGCAAAACGACCTGGCCGTGGTCGGCTGCCGCGATGGCAGTTTACGGGCCATAGATCTTGTCAAGCAGAGCCAGGCCTGGACTCTCGACACCGATGTCCCGGTTGCCAAAGGGATGGCCATGAGCAATGGCGTCATCTACGCCGGCAATGCACGGGGAATCGTTGTCGCGGTCGATGGTAAAACCGGCCAGGAGAAGTGGCGCTTCAAGGGCCGCGGCGCAATCGTCGCCGGCCCGACCTTTGCCTTTGGACAGGTCTACTTCGGAACACGTGGACGGATGTTCTACGCCCTCGATGCCGCCACCGGCAAACAGGCCTGGCAGGTGCGCACCGGCAATGAAGTTCGCTCCACAGCGGCGGTTACGCCCGACAAGATTGTGTTCGGGTGCGACAATAGCCAAGTGTATGCTCTCAACCGCACTGACGGCAAGCAGCTCTGGCAGTTCAAAGCCAAAGGGATGATCGATACCGGCCCGACGATTACAACCAACACCGTCTACTTTGGCAGCCGCGACAAGAACGCCTACGCTGTCTCCCTGGAAAAAGGTGAGTTACTTGGAAGTTGGAACGCCGACAACTGGGTTACCGCCGACCTCTTACCTACCGTTGATGGCGTATTGGTTGCGGTTCGGTCTGGGAAGCTGGTCAAGCTGCGCTGAGCGGGAAATATTCATCCTTCCCCCCTCCCCCGCCGGGGGAGGGTAAAACACCTCTCAAGTTCCAGCCAGGCTTCGGAAACCTACTCCGCATCTCGATGACTATGTCCTGAGTTTGCATCATTTTTTTCCGCTCTGCGTTAAGCAACTCATTTTGAACCATGCACTTAAGTCCCCCCGCCCCTTGTAGAAGTCTGTAGAGGGAGGGGGGCATTTCAGTAAGCGCTTCACATTCCTGGGCGCCACCCTACCCTCAATCCTCTCCCATCAGGGAGGGGAAGCTACAATCAAGTTGTGCTGTTTAGTAACTGCATAAGTTTCCCACCATGAATCAGAAAGGCCGGGGTTCCCCGGCCTTTCTGATTCACACAATGTCAGGCAGAACTAACCTTACCACGGCGTCACCGTGTTCCAGCCGCCTACATTGTCCAC
>PKTY01000080.1 GCA_002869725.1 Desulfuromonas sp.
ATGGGAGATCAAGTCGAACCGCGCCGGGAATTTATCGAGGCAAACGCGCTTAATGTTTCAAACCTCGACGTCTAATCTACATGATTCGATGAAAATCTCAGCAGGTATTACGATATGCGGCTTTTCGGAGGAACATAAAATAGATGCTATCTGAACAGAACAAAGTAAGTGTCAACATCGAAGACGAAATGCGCAAGTCCTATATGGACTATGCCATGAGCGTCATTATTGGACGGGCGCTGCCAGATGTAAGGGACGGGCTAAAGCCGGTTCACCGGCGCGTGCTGTTTGCAATGAACGAACTGAATAACGACTGGAACAAACCTTACAAGAAATCAGCGCGCGTAGTCGGCGACGTCATCGGTAAGTACCATCCCCACGGGGATTCAGCAGTCTATGACACAATTGTGCGCATGGCCCAGGATTTTTCCATGCGGTACCCTCTGGTTGATGGACAAGGAAATTTTGGTTCAATCGACGGTGACTCTGCAGCGGCCATGCGTTACACAGAGGTCCGCATGGACCGTCTGGCTCATGAGCTGCTCTTTGACATCGACAAGGAGACGGTCGAATTCGGACCTAACTACGACGACTCCCTTGAAGAGCCATTAGTTCTCCCCTGCAAGTTTCCAAACCTGCTGGTCAATGGGTCGGAGGGGATTGCCGTCGGCATGGCAACCAAGATTCCACCCCATAACCTGGAGGAGGTCATAAACGGTCTGATATCAATTATCGATGACCCGAAAGTTGAATTCGAAGAACTGCTGAACAAAATACCCGGCCCGGATTTTCCTACGGGAGGGTTTATCCTTGGTAGGGAGGGGGTTCGTGAGGCCTATCGCTGCGGGCGAGGCATCATCCAGATGCGCGCGAAGGCCCTGGTTGAGCAGAACAGTCGGACCGGGCGAGAAAGTATTATCGTTAACGAGATACCGTTCCAGGTAAACAAGGCGCGCCTGATTGAGAAGATTGCTGACCTGGTCAAAGACAAGAAGATCGAGGGGATTTCCGACCTGCGTGACGAGTCGGACCGTGACGGCATGCGGATTGTCATCGAATTGAAGAAAGATGTTATCCCCCAGGTCATACTCAACCAGTTGTACAAGATGACCCAGATGCAATCTTCCTTCGGTATCATCATGCTGGCCATTGTCAATGGTCAACCGAAGGTACTTTCGCTTCGCGAAGTCCTTGACAACTTCATCGAACACCGTAAGGAGATCGTCACCCTTCGTACTCTGTTTGAACTGAAAAAAGCCGAGGCACGCGCCCACATCCTCGAAGGCTTGAAGATTGCCCTGGATAACCTCGATGAGGTCATCGAGTCGATCAAAACCAGTGCCAGTCCGGCAGAAGCCAAAGAACGGCTCATGGCAGGGTTTGCCCTCTCTGAACTACAGGCCCAGGCGATTCTTGATATGCGTTTGCACCGTCTGACCGGCCTGGAGCGCGATAAGATACTTGAGTAGTATCGACAGATTCTCGCTTTGATTCAGCGTCTCCGGGAGATTTTGGCCAGCGAGGAGGAGATACTGAAAATTATCAAGGGGGAGCTGCTCGAAATCCGTGATCGCTACGGAGATGGACGCAGAACGGAAATTATCGCGATGTCGGCAGACCTTTCAATCGAGGACATGATTGTCGAAGAGGATATGGTGGTCACCGTCTCCCATGGCGGCTATATCAAGCGAAACGCTGTCTCCCTGTATCGTGCGCAGCGCCGAGGAGGTAAGGGCAAGACCGGGATGCGGCCTAAAGAGGAGGATTTCGTCGAAAGGCTGTTTATCGCCTCGACCCATAGTTATATTTTGGTCTTTACCGACCTTGGTCGGGTTTACTGGCTCAAGGTTCATGAAATCCCTCAGGGTGGCCGGGCCGCGCGGGGTAAAGCGATCGTCAATCTTCTCAACCTGCAGTCCGATGAAAAGGTGATGACGGTTTTGCCGGTCAAGGAGTTTGTCGAAGGCAAATACATCATCACCGTGACCAGTCGGGGGACGGTCAAAAAGACCGAACTGATGGCCTACGCCAATCCACGCCAGGGGGGGATCATTGCCCTGACTATCGATGAGGGAGACCGACTGATTGCGGCGCGGCTGACTGATGGCGATATGGACATTCTGCTGGCCAGCAGCAACGGCAAATCGATTCGTTTTCCGGAGACCGATGTCCGGCCAACGGGGCGGACCACCCGCGGGGTGCGGGGGATGATGCTTGAGGGCGACGACCAGCTGATCGGCATGGAGGTGGTTACCGATTCCACGGCCGCAACCCTGGTTTCGGTTACGGTTAACGGTTATGGCAAACGGACCCAACTCGACGAGTACCGGGTGCAGAGTCGTGGTGGCAAGGGGATTATCACCATCAAAACCTCGGAACGAAACGGCAAGGTGGTCGATATCAAGCTGGTCGATGATGAGTCTGACCTGATGTTCATTACGGATCGCGGCAAAGTGCTGCGGACCAGAGTTGGCGCACTTTCGATCATCGGCCGCAATACTCAAGGGGTGCGGCTGATGGTTCTCGAAGTCGACGAGCGGGTCGTCGCCGTAGCCAAGCTTGCGGAAAAGGAAGATGACGAAGGAGATCCAGAGGCTGAAGAAGCAGCTGCTGAGGGAGGAACTGCGTCGTCAGGGGAAGGTTCCTAGTTATCGACGCTGGCTGCTGGCGGGAGTTTTTTTTGCGCTGGTCATTGCCGGGAGTCTTTTGTGGTATCAGGCGAACCTGCAAAAAATTGTGGGGAAAAGACTGCAGACCGCGCTAGAGTTTAAAGCGACCGGTCGCTACGCAGAAGCTCTCGATGCACTGCAAAGGCTTTACAAGGACTACCCGAAGTTCGCAACAACCCCTCAGGCGCTGATTGAGTCAGGGGAAATTCTCGAGCTTTACCTTGGCCGGTATGACGATGCACTACTTACATACCTGCTGCTGTTGCGGGATTTTCCGGACCACCCATCTGCGCCGGCCATTGAGCGGCGGATAGCCGACCTCTACAAGTTCCGCCTCGACAACTGCTCCCAGGCGATTGCCGTCTATCAACGGATCGTCGATCGCAGTGAAGGTGACGGGGATCGACTGCAATACGAAGTCGCTGACTGCTATTTTCAGCTCAACAATTTCGAGCAGGCGCGCATCGAGTTTGAAAGCCTGCAGAAAAAGTACCCGCAAAGCGATCAGCTTGCTGAAGTTCAGTTCAGAATTGCTGTGACCTACGCTCTGGAGGGGCAGCTTCCCGAGGCTGAGGCCAGCTATCGAATGGTTGTCCAGAACTGGCCGGAGAACCCCTACGCGCTGGAAGCCCGTTTTGGGTTGGCCGGTGTTTTGGAAGAGCAGGAGCGTCTTCTGGAAGCCCGCGAAGAGCTTGTTTCACTGCAGGGGATCTATCGCAATCAGAGTACCCTGAACCAGAAGCTCGAGCAGATACAGGCGAGAATCGACAAGAAAAAGAAAGCTATTTAAGCGATGACGAAGCAGATCGGCGTAATAGGAGCGGGGAGTTGGGGAACTGCCCTGGCGAACCTGCTGGCCAAGAAAGGCCTGGACGTTACGCTCTGGGCCTATGAGCCCGAGCTCGCACAGCGCATGGCGACATTTCGGATCAATGATCTGTATCTTCCCGATGTACACCTGTCTGAGCATCTGCAGGTTACCAGCCGGATTGAGACTGCAGTAAGGGGTGCCGAGATACTGGTTCTGGTTTCGCCCTCACAGGTTATGCGCAGCGTGCTCGATCAACTCAAGCCGAGTCTGGCAGACGGGACCCTGGTGGTCTCGGCAGCCAAGGGGGTCGAGAACCACAGCCTGCTGATCATGTCAGAAGTGATCTGCCAGGTGCTCGGTGGCAGGGTGGAGCAACGAGCGGCCTACCTGTCCGGGCCCTCTTTTGCCCGTGAGGTTGCCAAAGAGCAGCCGACGGCTGTAGCGGTTGCTTCGTGTAACCCTCAGGTGGCGGAGACCATTCAGGAGCTGTTCAGCACTGACTATTTCAGGGTCTATACCAATGACGATGTGGTCGGGGTAGAGATCGGCGGTGCTCTGAAAAATGTCATCGCCCTGGCGACCGGTGTTTGCGATGGCCTCGGTTTCGGACATAATGCGCGCGCTGCGCTCATTACCAGGGGGTTGGCCGAAATCGCCCGTCTCGGTGAGGCAATGGGAGCGCGCCCTGCCACCTTTGCAGGTTTGGCAGGGATGGGTGATCTGGTGCTGACATGCACCGGCGACCTGTCGCGCAACCGAACCGTGGGACTGGAACTCGGACGAGGGCGTAAACTCGATGAAGTCCTGGGTGAAATGCACATGGTTGCCGAAGGGGTAAAAACAGCCTTGTCGGCACATCAGTTGGCGGAAAAACTCGGGGTCGACATGCCGATTACCCGGGAAATGCATCAGATACTCTATTGTGACAAGCCGCCGCGCCAGGCTGTAGCAGACCTGATGCTCAGAGAGCTGAAGGGAGAATGACCCGCCGTTGGGACAGAGGAGTGAAGACCATGAAAAAGTTACTGCTGGGAGTTACATTGTTTGCCCTGATGCTGCAAGGAACAGTATGGGCGGAGGAAGTGGTTGTAATCGAGACCAATTACGGCGCCATTACCGTGGCGCTTGATGATCTAAAAGCCCCGCTTTCAGTCGCCAACTTTCTCGCCTATGTCGATTCTGGCCACTACGAGGGGACGATTTTTCATCGCGTGATCAAAGATTTCATGATCCAGGGGGGGAACTTCACGAACGACATGAACCCCAAGCAGACAAAGTCTCCGGTGAAAAACGAAGCCGGTAACGGGCTGCGCAACCAGCGTGGGACGATCGCCATGGCCAGAACCAGTGTGGTCGACAGCGCCACCAGCCAGTTCTTCATCAATCTCAAAGACAATGATTTTCTCGACCACAAGGATGAAAGCATGAGAGGTTACGGCTATGCGGTGTTCGGCAAAGTCGTCTCCGGCATGGATGTGGTTGATAAGGTCGGAGTCAGCCCAACTCATACCTTCCGCCGGTTCCGAGATGTCCCGGTAGAGCCGGTGGTAATCAGTAAGGTTCGACGTCTGAGCGCCAAAGAGTAGCAGCGAAGTTTTGAGTCTGGGGTCAGCAAAAGGCGGCGGCCGACCGCGATCCTGAGGTGGGCTCAGGGTTCGCTTGGCGCGGAATGGATCATGAATACTGTCCGCATCATGACCTACAATATCCAGGGCTGCCGAGGCAGTGACGGACAGGTCAATCCGGATCGGGTCCTCAGCGTGATAGCAGACTCGGCGCCGGATGTGATTGCCCTTCAGGACACCGGCTCCCCGGCTCTGGGCGACGTGCTCCCCTACCTTGCCGAGCGGCTCGGCATGACTCTGCATCGCGACCCGAGTGGCAGCGAGGTGGCTTTTCTCTCTGACTTTCCCCTCAAGGGGGTACAGCTTACCGATCTCGGCAACTGCGGATACTGCTTGCGCGCTGACCTTGACTCTGGTGGCAAGCGCATGCATCTGCTCAACGTGGCCCTGAACCCCTTGCCACGATTTCGCTGTCAACAGGTTTCAAGGCTTCTAGGTCCCGAATTGCTGGGGCACCCGTCCATGGTCTGTCCGGTGCTGGTCATCGGCGATTTCTCCGACTGCCTGTGGGGGAGTGGAAACTTGGGGCTGGCGGCGGCTCTACGGCGCGGGAGACGTCCGCTGTGGCGCGGAACCTACCCGGCTCAATTCCCGCTGTTTGGCCGAGACCGGGGCTACACGCGTGGTGCACTGCGGATTCTCGATGGAAAGATCGACTATTCGCGTCTGGCCAGGCAAGCGGCGGGCCATCTGCCACTGACCCTGACCGTTCAGATCACAGATTCGCGTCCGAGCCTGCACCTGAGGCAAGTACCCAGGGGGCGCATGGAAGCCGCCCCCGGATAGCTGTTTGTGGAAAACCCTGTGGAAAGAGTGGATAAGCCGCTAATTGAAGAGAGTTTGGTGACACATCTCGGGGGTTGGTTCAGTTGACATCACGGCAGCGGTCCGAATCCGCCGCGACCATTCTTGACCGTCTCGAGCAGACCTACCCCGACGCTCACTGCGCCCTGCACTACAAGACTCCCTGGCAGTTGCTGGCAGCAACCATTCTCTCAGCACAATGTACAGATGTGCGGGTCAACCAGGTGACGCCCGCTCTGTTTGCACGATATCCTCGCCCTTCTGACCTGGCCGTTGCTGACCCCACGCAGGTTGAGGGGTTGATCCGCTCTACCGGATTTTACCGCAACAAGGCGAAGAGCCTGATCGGCTGCGCAGACCAGATTGTCACTCTGCATGGTGGTGAGGTGCCGAGCGCAATGGATGCTCTGGTTGCTCTCCCCGGAGTCGGGCGTAAGACCGCCAATGTGGTACTCGGCAACGCTTTTTCGGTGCCAGGTATGGTGGTCGATACCCACATCGGGCGTGTGACCAGGAGGTTGGGCTGGACCAGGGCGGAGGATGCTGTGCGTGTCGAGAAAGATCTCTGCCGGTTGCTGCCTGACAGTCGCTGGACCTTGGCCAGCCACCTGTTGATCGCCCATGGTAGAAATTGCTGCCGATCGAGAACGGCTATCTGTTCGGTCTGTCCGGTCAGCGACTTCTGCCCCAAAATAGGGGTGAGGCGGCATCGATGAGCGTCGCGGCTGGAGCATCCCCCAGCAAAGATCGCGGAAGTCGAACGACAAACCGGTTGACACTGTGCAACCCCCTGTGCTACTTAAACCGGGTTTCAGCTCCAGGCGGGGATAACTGACAGGTTTCATGGCCGAAGACAAGCGCCAACTCATCAAATCCCTGGGCTTTTTGTCGAGCCTTGGGATCTCAATGGTGGCCGCATCGTTTATCGGCCTGTTCATCGGTTACCAACTGGATCGATGGCTGGGAAGTTCTCCGTGGATGACCCTGCTCTGGTTGGGATTCGGTATTGCCTCGGGGTTTCGCAACATTTTCATCCTGACTCGCCGCGCCCTGCGTGAGCAGGCCGAGGAGGATGAAAGCGGCCAGGGGACGGACGGTGACCAGCGAGATTGAGTGTCTGCCGGATCAGCTGACCCGTCGCAACTGGCTGGTGCTGGCCGCTCTGCTTGTGTGCAGCCTGCCACTTGCGAATTCACGGCTGAGCCTCGGAATTCTCGCGGGCGGCTTGGTGGCGATCGGCGGTTTCAGCTGGATGCAGCGTTCGTTGCGCAAGCTGCTTGAACACCCAGGCAGCGGTTCACGGTCTCGCTTCCAGTTTGGGTATCTGCTGCGCTTGGCTGCGCTCGGCTGCTGTCTGGCGGTTCTGGTTGCCGTCGTTAAGGTCGATCCGTTGGGGCTTGTCGTCGGGTTGTCCGTTGTCGTGATTAATCTGATTGGTTTAACGATACAGCGCGTCTTGCGCTGAAGTTCTAGAGGAGACTAAAGTCGTCATGACCCATCCTTTTCTATTTCTGGAGTGGCTAGAGCATCAACTGCACCTTCACCTTGGCCCCCATGTCACTTACACTTGGCTGGTGATGGTGCTGCTGATTCTGGTCGCTCTTTTGGTCAAGAGGAACATTCAGACCGTCCCTTCCGGTCTCCAGAATTTTTTCGAACCGATTGTCGACGGTATCGAGAACATGATTGAAGAGACCATGGGGCACAAAGGGAAGGCCTATTTCCCGCTGATCGCAACCCTTGCATTCTTCATCCTGACCTCGAATCTGATCGCTCTGATCCCTGGTTTCTACCCACCAACCGCCAATCTCAATACCAATGCCGCCATGGCTTTGACAGTCTTTGCCATGACCCACATTATTGGGGTCAAGGAGCACGGTATCGGCTACTTCAAACATTTTTGCGGGCCGGTCATCTGGTTGGCGCCGCTGATGGTACCCATCGAACTCATCGGTCACCTTGCTCGCCCGCTTTCGCTGACGCTGCGTCTGTTCGGTAATATGTATGGCCACGAGATCGTGCTGATGATCTTCTTCGCTCTGGTGCCGTTTATTGTCCCCCTACCGATGATGCTGATGGGGGTGTTGGTTGCGTTCATTCAGACCTTTGTGTTCATGCTGCTGTCGATGATCTATATCGCCGGTTCGCTTGAGGAAGCCCACTAAAGGCTTAACAGCCTTGATGTCCTATATCGTATAGGAAACAGATAACTAGGAAAGGAGCAGAAACATGGAATTTTTCGCTTGGTGTATGATCGCAGCCGGCTTCGGTATGGCGATCGGATCGTTCGGGACCGGCCTCGGTCAGGGTCTTGCTATCAAGAGTGCCGTTGAGGGTGTTGCCCGTAATCCCGGTGCTAGCGGCAAGATTATGACCATCATGCTGATCGGTCTGGCGATGATCGAGTCTCTGGCCATCTATGTGTTCGTTGTGGCCATGATCATCCTGTTTGCCAACCCGTTCACCGCAACGGTGCTGCAGGTTCTCGGCAAATAAGCCATAATTTCAGTCAACGAA
>PKTY01000383.1 GCA_002869725.1 Desulfuromonas sp.
CAGGCTGCCCGGCACGGTGTCAATATCTCGGGTGCGACGGTTTACTGTACCAATTCGCCCTGTATCATCTGCACCAAGATGCTGATCAACGCCGGGATTCGCAAGGTGGTCTATCTTGACGGCTATCCTGATCGTTTGTCCCACGACATGCTTGAAGAGGCTGGCATTGAGATGGTCCTCTTCGGACAGGAGGTCAGCTCATGAAATGTCCGTTCTGTGGCTACGAGGATACCCGGGTGGTCGATTCGCGTCTCGGCAAGGAGGGGAACAATATCCGCCGCCGCCGCGAATGTGTCCAATGCGAGCGGCGTTTCACCACCTATGAACGGGTCGAGGAGACACTCCCCCTGGTGGTCAAGAAAGATGGCCGCCGCGAGGCTTTCGATCGGCAGAAGATCATCGCCGGGATGCAGAGAGCCTGCGAAAAGCGCCCGGTCCCTATCGCCACCATCGAAGAGGTGGTCGACCGCATCGAACAGAGTCTGCAGGAATGTGGTGAAAAGGAAGTTCCCTCAAGCCTGGTGGGCGAGTCGATCATGCAGTCACTGCAGTCACTCGATGAAGTCGCCTATGTGCGCTTTGCCTCGGTCTACCGGCAGTTTCGGGACATTAATGAATTCATGGCGGAACTGACCGATATCCTTGCCAAGGGAACCGCTAAGGCCTCTCAGGAATCCTCTACCGAAGAGAGTTGACGCGGTCTGTGGTCAGTCGCAGCGCCATTTTTTTGCTGACCTACTCTAATTTCCTGTGTTGCCGTTGAATGTCCATGGCCAGTTCCACCGATGAGAAATACCTGCAAATGGCCCTTGAACTGGCTGGTCGCGGGTTGGGGCGTACTGCTCCCAATCCTCCGGTCGGGGCAGTGTTGGTGCGCGATGGCGAGGTGGTCGGCAGTGGCTTCCATCCGAAGGCCGGCCAACCCCATGCCGAGATTTTCGCCCTGCGCCAGGCTGGCGTGAAGGCTGCCGGTGCCGATCTTTTTGTTACCCTTGAACCATGCTGTCATCAGGGGCGGACCGGCCCCTGTACCGAAGCGCTGATCGCTGCCGGTGTCCGCCGGGTTGTGATCGGAGCCATCGATCCGAATCCGCAGGTTGCCGGTCAGGGGCTTAGGCGCTTGCAGGAGTCTGGCATGACAGTGCGCACAGCTGTGCTCGAAGAGCCGTGTCGCAGGCTGATTGCGCCCTTTGCCAAGCATGTCACGACCGGCCGGCCCTTCGTGATCTTTAAGGCGGCCATGACCATGGATGGCCAGACGGCAACCTCCGCGGGTGAATCACAATGGATCTCCTGTGCTGAAAGTCGCCTCAAGGTTCACCAGTTGCGTGACCAGGTCGATGCCATCATGGTCGGGTCGAAAACCGTTATCACCGACAACCCCCGACTGACCACCCGCCTGCCATCTGGCGGCCGTGACCCGGTGCGCATCGTGATTGACAGCCGGCTGGCAACTTCGCCAATGGCAGCGGTCTACAACCAGAGCTCCCCGGCGAAGACGCTGCTGATGACAGGCTCCGGCCATTCTGCTGGCCAGTTGGCTGACTTTAGAGAGCGTGGCATCGAGGTTCATGAGGTTGCAGTTGGTGACGGTCATCTCGATCTGGTCGAGGTGATGGAGCGTCTTGGCCGGTTGAATCTGCAAGCCATTCTCCTCGAAGGAGGAAGTGCCCTGGCCGGTGCCATGCTGCGATGCGGCCTGGTCGACCGGGTCATGCTTTTTGTCGCACCGCTGTTGCTTGGCGGTTGTGATGGGTCCCCGATCTTTTCCGGGCCAGGGGTTGAGAATCTCGTCGATGCTTTTCGCCTGATTGATGTGCGGGTTACGGTGGTGGGTGAGGATATCCTTCTTGAAGGAGAGGTGGCAAAATGTTCACCGGACTGATTGAAGATGTTGGCATTCTGGAGTCGATAAGTCGGGGAGACCGGCAGGCAGAACTGGCCATCAGAACAGGACTGCAGACAGCAGATTTCTCCCTGGGTGAGAGTATTGCCGTCAACGGTGTCTGCCTGACGGTCAAAGCCTTTACTGGAAACTCATTTCAAGCCGATGTGTCCGCGGAGACTCTGGAAAAATCGAGTCTCGGCAAAGTTGGGCGGGGATTTCGGATCAATCTGGAACGGGCTCTTAAGCTCAGTGACCGACTCGGGGGTCACCTGGTTACCGGTCATGTCGACGGTTTGGCAAGCCTGCTGGAGCGGCGCCAGGACGGTAATGCCTGGCGGATGAGCTTCGCTCTCGACGGCAACCTGGCCAGGTTGTTGGTCGTTAAGGGATCGGTAGCGATCGACGGCATCAGCCTGACGGTGAATGAGGTCGGAGCCGACCATTTCAGTGTGGCGGTGATTCCCCATACTCTGGCTCAGACCACCCTGGGAGAGTTGCGCAGTGGTGATCGGGTCAACATCGAAACCGATATCATTGGCAAGTATGTTGCTCGACTGCTCGGCCGGGACAACGCAACTCCCGGGGAGGGAGTCTCCATCGAGCTGCTTGCTAAATACGGTTATTTGTGAGAAATTCAAAGATCTTTACCGGAAAGGATCGAGAGTGCCGCTGAACCGCGTACAGAGTGCAATTGAGGATATTCGCAAGGGCCAGATGGTAATTCTGGTTGATGACGAGGATCGCGAGAATGAAGGCGATTTGTGTCTGGCCGCCGAAATGGTGACTGCCGAAGCCGTCAATTTCATGGCGCGCGAGGGGCGGGGGCTGATCTGTCTGACCATGACCGAAGAGCGTGCCGACCACCTTGATCTGCCACTGATGGTTCGCGACAACAGTTCGTCCTTCGGCACCGCCTTCACCGTGTCGATCGAAGCAAGACGCGGCGTGACCACCGGGATATCGGCGGCGGATCGAGCTCACACCATCCAGGTGGCGATTGATGATAACAGCTCAGCTCACGACCTGGCCAGGCCCGGCCATGTCTTCCCGTTGCGGGCCAAGCGTGGCGGGGTGCTGGTCCGTGCCGGACAGACCGAGGGTTCGGTCGACCTGGCCCGCCTCGCCGGGCTCAAACCGGCCGGGGTTATCTGCGAAATCATGAATGATGACGGCACCATGGCGCGGATGCCGCAGCTACGCGAATTTGCCGCCCGCCACGACCTGAAAATCGTCACGATTGCCGATCTGGTGGCTTACCGCATGCGCAAGGAGTTGCTGGTGAGCCGGGCCGCTGAAACCAAGCTGCCAACGGTGTTCGGCGGAGATTTTCGGGCGATTGTCTACGAGAACGTGGTCGATCAGGCCCAGCACCTGGCTCTGGTCAAGGGGGAGATCGACCCGGATCAGCCGGCTCTGGTCAGGGTCCACTCCGAGTGCCTCACCGGCGACGTGTTCGGCTCTCAGCGCTGTGATTGCGGCGACCAGCTTCACGCGGCCATGCGGACCATCGACCAGGAAGGGGCCGGTATCGTCCTCTACATGCGCCAGGAGGGGAGAGGGATCGGCTTGATCAACAAGCTCAAGGCCTACAGTCTGCAGGATGCCGGCCACGACACCGTCGAGGCCAATGAAGTCTTGGGATTTCAAGCCGATCTTCGCGACTACGGGATTGGTGCACAGATCCTTGCCGACCTCGGGGTTCGTCAGATCAGGCTGCTCACCAACAACCCACGCAAGGTGATCGGACTCGAAGGCTACGGATTGAAGATCGTCGAGCGGGTGCCGATCGAGATGCCGGCCACCGCGTCCAACTTGAAATATCTCAAAACCAAGCAGGAAAAGCTTGGCCATCTGCTTGAGAACCTTTAACCCAAAAGTCTATCAACGTTGTTCGCAGGAGATGACAGATGCCGAATCTTGTCGAGGGTCAACTGAATGCACAGGGTCTGAAAGTTGGTTTGCTGGTCAGTCGCTTCAACAGTTTCATCTGCGAGCGTCTGGTTGAAGGGGCCATTGATGCTTTGCAACGCCACGGAGCGGAAAGCGATGACATTACCGTGGTGCGTGTTCCCGGTGCTTTTGAAATTCCGCCGGCTGCCCGACAGATGGCTGGTTGCGGTCGCTTCGATGCTATTGTTTGTCTCGGTGCGGTGATTCGCGGTTCAACACCGCACTTTGATTATGTGAGTGCCGAAGTGTCCAAAGGGGTCGCTGCGGTTGCCATGGAAAGCTCGCTGCCGGTGACATTCGGGGTGCTGACCACTGACACACTGGAGCAGGCGATCGAGCGGGCCGGAAGCAAGGCTGGCAACAAGGGCTTCGACGCAGCCATGGCCGCCATCGAAATGGCCAACCTCTACCGGGCTCTCGTCTAACCGTGGCGCGGGGCGTTCGCCGTCAGGGTCGGGAGATAGCTCTCAAGGTGCTTTACAGCCTTGTTGATCACGAGGGGGGCTCTATGGAGAAGGTGCTCCAGGATTTTTGGGGCAACTTCCGGTTTCGCAATGATGTTCTGGGGGAAACCAGCGAAGAGCCTGATCAGGACATCAATCCCCAGGTGCGTGCCTTTGCAGAGCGCCTGATCTGTGGTGTGGGCGAGCATCTTGAGGGTCTCGATAAGGCGATCGGCGACTGCTCGACCAGCTGGAGCCTGGATCGTATGGCCAGAGTCGATCTCGCCCTGTTGCGTCTCGCCGTCTTTGAGTTGCTCTATTGCCCTGATGTGCCACACAACGTCATCATCAATGAAGCGATAGAGCTGGGCAAGCGATTCGGAACCGAAGAGACCCCCGCCTTTGTCAACGGGGTGCTCGACCAGATTGCCAAAAAGGTGCGGCCGGTACGTCCATGACCAGTTGCCAGGTTGTTGAACTGCCTGTCGATCAATTGACAGCGGATGTGGTGGTCGCTCCTTTCTTCGAAGATCAACGCCCCCTGCTTGGTCCCTCAGCACTGCTCGATTGGCGGCTGGATGGTCAGGTGACCCGTATGCTGCTCGGTCACTCTGTTTCGGGAAAGTTTGGCGAACAGCTTGTTCTGCGCAACAACGGCAAGCTGAAGGCCGACTGGGTCCTGCTGATTGGCGGGGGGGCGTGGCGCAGTCTGGACCAGGACAGATATCGTCAACTGGTTCAGCGCGCTGTGAAGGCGTTGATACGGGCTGGGGCCAGGGAGCCCGCTCTTTGCTTTCCGCAGCGAGCGGGTGTGAGTCTGGAAATGCTCACTCGGGACATCGGTGACCTGTTGAGTCTTCAGTCCCAGCGATTGGCCTCCTGTCAGATCTCCTGTGCTGACTCCGTTCCGGGAAACTGAGCTCTCTTTACGTCCAAAAGGAATAGACCCTATGCAGACAATCAATATCGGTTTGATCGGTTTTGGCACCATCGGTGCCGGCGTGGTCAAAATTTTTCAGCAAAACGGTGACCTGCTGACCCAGCGTACCGGAGTTCACTTCGCCCTAAAAGGGATTGCTGACCTTGACATCACAACGGACCGCGGGATTCAAGTCGATCCATCCTTGCTGACCAACGATGCTCGCGCGCTGCTTGATGATCCGCAGATTGACCTGATCATCGAATTGATCGGTGGCTACGAACCGGCGCGCAGCTTCGTACTGCAGGCCATCGCCAACGGCAAGCATGTCGTGACGGCCAACAAGGCGTTGCTCGCCCTGCATGGGGAAGAGATTTTCACTAAGGCCGAACAGGCCGGGGTCGAGGTTCTGTTTGAAGCGGCAGTTGGTGGCGGGATCCCGATCATTTCATCGGTCAAGGAGAATCTTGGCGCCAACCGTTTCAGCAGTGTGCTGGGGATTCTCAATGGGACCTGCAACTATATCCTGACCCGCATGGGGGAAGAGGGAGAGGCGTTTGACGCTGTGCTGTGTGATGCCCAGAAGCAGGGATATGCGGAAGCTGACCCGACTTTTGATGTCGAGGGGATCGATACCGCTCACAAACTCGCCCTGCTCTGTGGCCTCTGCTTCGGTACCCGGGTCGATTTTGACCAGATCTATACCGAAGGGATCAGTAAGCTGTCAGCCCTTGATATCGAGTTCGCCAGACAGTTCGGCTACAAGCTGAAGCTGTTGGCCATCGGCAAGTTTGATGGTGAGCGCATCGAAGTGCGGGTGCACCCAACCATGGTTCCGTTCGAACACGCTATGGCCAAAGTCGATGGCGTGTTCAATGGTGTGCGACTGGAAGGAGATTTCGTCGGTCCGGTTATGCTGACTGGTTACGGAGCAGGGATGAATGCCACGGCCAGTGCCGTCATGGGTGATGTCATTGCGGTTGCCCGCAATCTGGCAGCCAGCACCGCAGTTCGCTCCCCCTCGATGGGCTGTCCTCAGAAGGTGCTGGCCAGTTACCCGATCAAGCCGATGGATGAGATTGTGAGCGCCTACTATCTTCGATTTACGGTACAGGATTGCCCGGGTGTGCTGGCCCAGATAGCCGGAGTGCTTGGCAAACACCAGATCAGCATCGAATCGATGATTCAACCCCACCGGCATGAAGCCGAGGCGGTACCGATCGTGCTGATGACCCACGAGGCAATGGAACGAAATGTTCGGAGAGCGCTGGAGGAGATCGACTGTTTTGAACTGGTGCGGGAGAAGAGTCTGATGGTGCGGATCGAAGACAACCTCCAATAAGGTGAAAAGGTTCCTCTTGAGTTTCTTTGCGGGGGCAGACCGGTTCGGTCTGCCCCCGTATTATGTGGAGTGAGCCAACTTTCCGGTCTGCCGCAGCGCCTCATAGAGGATGATCCCGGTTGTGGTCGACAGGTTGAGACTGCGGACAATCGGGCTGAAAATTGGAATGCGAATGGCACGGTCCTGGTACTTGTCGAGAAGTTGTTCCGGCAAACCGAGAGTCTCCTTGCCGAATACCAGAAAATCGCCGGGCCGGTAAGCGACTTCCGTGTAGATCTGCTGCGCCTTTTTCGATGTGTACCAAAATCGTCCGTCCGAAAATTCAGTTTGCAACTGTTCAAAACTCTTCCAACGGCGAATGTCGACCGCTTCCCAATAGTCGAGACCTGCCCGTTTCAGATGCCTGTCGTCCAGAGAGAAACCGAGCTTGCCAACCAGGTGCAGAATGGTCCCGGTGGCGGCGCAAAGCCGAGCAATGTTTCCGGTGTTCGGTGGAATCTCCGGTTCGATCAGAACAATGTGCATCGGTTGGTCAGGCATGGTCTGACCTGCAGCAGCTTCGCCAGCGGCGGTGAACCCAGAACCACTGGCCGAGATCCTCGCGGACTCCGTCTTCTATGCAGCGAGTCAGCCGGGTTGTGGCGGCGTAGACGTTCTCCGGACTCGGTTCGCCTTCGAGCATGAACGGCGGCGAGATTACCACCCGGTAGCTGTCGTCGGCGTTACGGTAGGCGAAGGCTGGTACGATCGGAACCCGGTGCTTGATCGCGATCTGGGCGATGATCGGCGTGGTATGGGCGGGCCGGCCGAAGAAGGGGACGCTGACCGCCTCACTCTTCTTGATGTGTTGATCCATCAGGATGCCGACCGCATGGTTTTGCTGCAGTGCCTTGAAGATGCGGCGTGCCCCCTTCTTGCTGTCGATGAGGTAGGCACCGTAGCTTTGGCGCAGGCGTCGGAAGTAGGCATCGACCAGAGGGTTGCGCATCGGCTTGGCCACCACCGCAGTCGGCAGGCCGAGCACCGGAAAGACAAAGTTGCCAGCCTCCCAGAAGCCGAGGTGTCCAGTGAGCAAAATGCAGCCTCGCTGCATCGCCATGGCCTCGCGAAGGTGCTCCTCCCCCTCGACGCTGAAGAGGCGGTCGAGGTCGTTTTTGCCGTCAAAGAGATCGAGTCGCAGCATCTCGATAAAGCCGAGACCGAGGTTGGCAAAGACCTCTCGGATCAGCACTTTGCGCTGCTCTGCACTCAGTTCGGGCAGGGCCTGATGCAGGTTGTCGTCGGTTATGGCGACCCGCTTCGGTTGCAGCAGTCGTCCCAAGGCGCCGAGCCTGCGCCCCAGGCTCAGGGCAATGCTGCGGGGCAGGGCACGGACCAGGGTCGCGACGGTGATGAAGGGGAGGTATTCGAGCCAGTTGCGCATCTTGTCATATCCAGGTTGAATTTGCGCGCAAAGGATAGCACGAGCCCATGAGAAAGGGGGACAGAATTGAATTCTGTCCCCCAAAAAATGATCAGGTAGAGTGTTTCGTTTCTAAACTGAATGTCAGAGGCTTGCTGCTAGGGCCTGGTCGAGATCAGCAGTGATGTCCTCGATATCTTCGATTCCCACTGAAACACGGATGAAGTCGGGACTGACACCGGCAGCGAGTTGTTGCTCGTCTGAGAGCTGCTGGTGGGTGGTCGAGGCCGGATGAATCACCAGGGTCTTGGCATCGCCGATGTTGGCGAGGTGGCTGCACAGCTTGACACTGTCGATGAAACGGGCTCAGGCCTCTCTTCCCCCCTTGATCCCGAAGCCGAGGATTGCCCCCTGCCCATTCGGAAGGTAACGGAGAGCACGGGCATGATCGGGGTGACTTTCCAGCC
>PKTY01000092.1 GCA_002869725.1 Desulfuromonas sp.
CGTCTAGCCTGGCCCAGGACACCGGCCTTTCACGCCGGCGACGGGGGTTCGAATCCCCCTGGGGACGCCATATTGAAAAGGGTCATCTTCTTACGCTGGAAGATGACCTTTTTTGTTTCACCACCTGTCGCACTGCCCACTTGAGAGCACCAATGAAGCAGGGAACTTTAAAAGCCGACTGTCTGCTGCTGGTCACCGCGACCATCTGGGGCTTCGCCTTCGTAGCCCAGCGGATCGGCATGGACTACGTCGGTCCCTTTACCTTCAACGGTGTCCGCTTCGCGCTCGGCAGCCTGTCGCTGATCCCGCTCATCCTGTTTTTGGGCAAACGCCAGCCGCAACCTCGAGGGACCAAACGCATCCCGGTCTTCAAAGGCGCCATCATGGCCGGCGTTGCGCTGTTTGCCGGCGCCTCGCTACAGCAGGCCGGGCTGGTCTACACCACCGCAGGCAACGCTGGCTTCATCACCGGCCTCTACGTGGTGATTGTACCGATTGTCGGCCTGTTCTGGCGGCAGCGGCCCCGTGCCGGCACCTGGGCCGGCGCGATCCTCGCCGCCATCGGTCTCTACTTTTTGAGCGTCACCGAGGCCTTCACTATCTCCTTCGGCGACCTGCTGGTACTGATCGGCGCCTTCTTCTGGGCCGGCCATGTGCTGCTGATCGGTTGGCTGGCGCCGCNNNAAGCTCGCCTCGGCCCAGTTTGCCGTCTGCTCGCTGCTCAGCCTGCTTACCGCCTTTGCGATCGAGGTCGTCACCCTCGAAGGCATTCTGAAGGCCGCCGTGCCGATCCTCTACGGCGGTCTCGGCTCGGTGGGAATCGCCTACACCCTGCAGGTCATCGCCCAGCGCGACGCCCATCCTGCCCACTCCGCCATCATCATGAGCCTCGAAGGGGTGTTCGCTGCCATCGGTGGCTGGCTGCTACTCAACGAAATGCTCTCCATGCGTGGCTTCTTCGGCTGCAGCCTGATGTTAACGGGGATGCTCCTGTCCGAAATGTCCGTCTTTCTTTTTCCAAAGAACAAGACCCAGCAGATCTGACCTAAAAACGCCCTGCAAACGTGTTGTCGGCAGGGCGTTTCTGTGTGGACCTTTCTCACCTGTTCGGTTCAGGCTTTTTTCACGAACTCCGACTTCAGCTTCATGGCACCGATGCCATCGATCTTGCAATCAATGTCGTGGTCGCCATCAACCAGCCGGATATTCTTCGCCTTGGTGCCAACCTTGACCACCAGGGACGACCCCTTGACCTTGAGGTCCTTGATGACCGTCACCGAGTCACCATCTGCCAAAACGTTGCCGTGTGCGTCACGAATCACCGCTGAATCAGCACTCTCATTGTCGGTCTCTACAGACCATTCATGGGCGCACTCCGGGCAAACATACAGTCCCCGGTCTTCGTAAGTATATTCAGAGCTGCATTCGGGGCAGCTGGGCAAATCGCTCATCATTTTCTCTCCAAAAACCTGAGGTTTTTAACACAACCGTTACTTGAATAACCGGTCGATCAACTCCCGGTACTTCTTCTCAATGACATGCCGCCGCTTCTTCATGGTGTTGGTCAACTCCTCGCCGACCGTGAACTCTTTCTTCAAAAAATCGATCTTCAGCAGCTTTTCGTACGGTTTGAACCCATCCTTCGGCTGCAGCAGGCGGTTGATCTCCTTCTTGACCTTTTCGCGTAAAGCCAGGTCGTCCTCGAGGTCAGCAGCACTCTCCTGCTTGAGATGAAACTTCTCGGCGACAAAATCCTTGAGCTTGTCCATATCGGGCACGATCAGAGCGGCCAGGCCTTTGCGGTCCTGACCGACCAGCACGGCATCACTGACAAAAGGCAACTGGCCGATAGCGCCCTCGATCCGGGTCGGATCGATATTTTCGCCGCTGGCCAGCACAATAATCTCTTTGCTGCGCCCGGTTAGCACCAACTCTCCAGTCACAGTAAATTTACCCAGGTCACCGGTTCGGAAAAATCCGTCGGCAGTGAATGCCTGCCGGTTCTCTTCCTCATCGTCATAATAGCCAGGGAACACCTGCGGCCCACGAACTTCGACTTCACCCTCGATCCCGGCAGAAACCTCATTCCCGGCGCTGTCAACAATCCGGACCTCGGTCCCTGGCACAGGTGGCCCCAGTGTGGCAAACATGTGACTGTTGAAACCACGGCCGGCAATCGCCGGAGCGCATTCCGTCATGCCGTAGGCGTTAGCGATACGGATACCGATTGCATCCAGCCAACATT
>PKTY01000189.1 GCA_002869725.1 Desulfuromonas sp.
AACAAGAACGTGGTGACTAAACCGTTAAGACCGATAGCCAGACCGGCCACCGCTCCTGAGAGGCGATCGACTTCCAGCATGCGCGCAGTGCCGATGCCATGTGCCGCTGTACCGACCGCCAAGCCCTGCGCCGTAGGTGTATGGATACCGATGGCGCGACAAAACTCCGGCCCGCAGATTGCGCCGAGGCAACCGGTCATCACCACCAGGGCCGCGGTCAAGGGGGCAATTCCGCCGATTTTTTCGACAATACTGATGGCAATCGGCGTGGTGACCGATTTGGGAGCCAAAGAGAGGACAACATCCCGACTGCCCCCGAGCATCCAAGACAGACCACAGGCCGAGACAATGGAAGCAACGGAACCGGCCAGGATGCCGCACAGGATCGGCGTCCTGCGCCGCCAGATCTCCTGGCGCCGCTGGTAGAGTGGAACGGCCAGTGCCACCACCGAGGGACCGAGCAGAAAAAGGATCATGTCGCCACCCTGCTGATAGTCCTGGTAGCTGACCCCTGAGAACTGCAACAGCACGATGATGGTAACAATCGACACCAGTACCGGGTTGACCCAGACCGAAGCAAGGCGCCGGTAGAGCCACTGGGCGGCAAGGTAGACGGCGAGGGTCAGGGTGACGCCAAACAGGGGGGTGGCGACAAGGTCAATCGGCATGAGTCTTCTCGCGGCCCTCAAGCCTCTGGGCGAGATGCCCGGTCACCGCCATGACGACAAAGGTACTGAGCACCGTAGCCAGGGTGATCGGCAACCATTGTCGCGCGATCAAGCCAGTGTAGACGATCACGCCGACCCCGGCCGGGACGAAGAACAGCGCCAGGTTAGCCAGAAGCAGTTCCGCGGCTTCCTCCAGCCACTGGACCTTGACCCAACCGACGAGTAGAGCCAAAAGCAGCAGCCCCATGCCGAGCACGTTTCCGGGTATAGGCAGGTTACCAAGTCGGCTCAAGAGTTCACCGGCAAGTTGGAACAGCAGCAACATCGTAAGGCCACGGGCTATCGCCATCTTCAGCACCTCTCATCTATCAGCAACTCACCATCACTTCCCCCAGCCTGACTTCAGCCCTTTTGCTCCCTTCTTAAAGTTCGTTTTGCAGCCCCTCGAGCAGAGCGCTGACTTCATCGCGAATATCTTGCGAATCAGGGCTTTTTTCCATTCTCAAAAAAGCCTTGAAGCACTGAACCGCCTCCTGGACCAGATCCTGATCGAGGCAGATATTGCCGAGCGTCAGATGGGCAAAGGAGAACTCCGGGTCACGCCGAAGCGCTTCGCGGCAGCAGCGCTCGGCCTGCTTGAGGTCACCCTCATCATAGTGCAATTCAGCGAGATTGAAATAGCCCTGAGGGTCGTCCTGATCGAGTTCCAAAGCCTTCTGGAAGCAGTCGCGGGCATCGTCCATGCGCCCCTGGTCAAAACAGAGATCCCCGAGGGAGTTTAACGCGAAGGTGGAGTCTGGGGAGCACTCAAGCGCCTTGCGGTAACAGGTTTCAGCTTGATCGAACCGTTCCTGGTGAAAGTAGACCAGTCCGAGACTAACCAGGGCATCGCTCTGGGCAGGATCCCGGTCGACGATCGCCAGATAGACCTTGCAGGCATCATCGGAACGGCCGAGCTCAAAATAGGCATCGCCCAGGGTATATTGCAGATCGATGTCGTCAGGGTCCTTGGCCGCCACATCTTCGAGCACCCTCACCCCTTCGTGGAGCTGCCCGGTTTCGATGAGAGCTTCACCGAGCAGGGATTTGACCTCCAGGGACTCAGGGTCGGCAGAAGCCAGCTTGCGCAGCAGGTCAAGCGCCTTGTCAGGCGCACCTTGATCGAGGGCCTGGATGGCGATGGTCAATTTTGTATCGAAGTCTTCCAGCATCGGGCACTCCTTGGAACGGATGGGATGTGAACCGTTGATAACAACGGTGAAGGGAACAAGGGTGAACCGTGACAGACGCTTTGGCTACCCCTCGGCGTCGATCGCTTCAAGCATATCCCACACCCCCCAGGGATCGGCGGCGACGACTTCCACCTCGACCCCGAGGCGTTCGGCAAGCTCGGAGATGCGCAGGTCATCGAGAAAGACCTCCTCACCATCGCGCAGCATAACATCGGGAATCAGCAGAATCTGGCCGAGATCGCGACCTGCAAGCTGCTCGAGCAGATCCTGCCCGCTGAGCAACCCGGTGACCGTGACCTCCCCCCCGAAAAAACGATTCTCGACTGTAAACAGACGCAGGTTGCAAGCGCAGCACCGGTTCAACTCAGAGACCAAGCGGTCAAGCTCAACCTCAGCCGAACGCCCGGTGACCAGGCTGATCGACGGCAGGGACAAAGGCCGGACCTGAGCCAGCACCTCCTGTGCTTGCTGGCGAAAGAGCGGAACCATTCCGACCCCATTTTCGACCTGGGGCAGGTCTTCGTAACTCTCCAGAGGTGGGAAGTCGAGGTCCGCCTTGAGGTAGAGTTCATCAGCGGCAAACACAAAACGGCTACCGAGGCGGGCCAGGCACTCACCCTGTCGGTCACGCACCCAGTTGACAACTGTAGCGGCTTCATCACGGCTGAGAGGGCGAAGGACCGGCAGTCCCTGACGGTGCCCGGTCAAACCGACCGGCACCAGCGCCAGAGAGCGGATCCCTGGGGTCAATGACAGCAGATCCTGATAAGTTTGCTGCAAAGCCTTGCCATCATTCAAACCCGGACAGAGCACCACCTGGGTGTGAATTTCGATACCCTGATCCACCAGTCTCCGCATCAACTCGATGATCGGCGGGCCTTTGCGCCCGAGCAGGCGTTCACGCAGCAGCTCGTCGGTGGCATGCACCGAAACATAGAGGGGTGAAAGCCGCTGGTCGATGATCCGTGCGAGGTCCTGCGGGGAGAGATTGGTCAGGGTGACGTAGGAACCATAGAGGTAGGAAAAGCGATAGTCCTCGTCCTTGACGTAGAGCGAGCGACGCATCCCTTTCGGCAGTTGGTGAACGAAACAGAACAGACAATTGTTGCCGCACTGAGTCGGTTGCGGATGGGGGAGGACCAGTCCGAGGTTGTCTTCCGGATCATACTCCAGTTCCAGTTCCCAGAGTTCTCCGTCACGGCGCTCAATCTCGAGGACAACCTCTCCCGAACCGGCTGCCACCAAGTAATCAACCAGGTCGTCTACCGACCGGCCATTGATCGAGAGCAGACGGTCGCCCGCCTCGATCTTCATTTCGGCGGCAATGCTGCCGGATTCAACGTCGAGGATCTCGAGCATCGGAACAATGTGGGTGAGGAGAGAAAACAGAAAGGTCCCTTGCCGCAGCAAAAATTGCCGACAAGGGACCTTTCACTATGCGATTCGTAATCCTGGTCTCAGTCCCGGCCACCATGCAACCGGAAATTGCCGTCGCTCGAAGTGATGCAGGCGATGGCATGCTTGTAGAGCAGCAGATCACCGCTGCTGTCGAAGAGAACGCAGAAGCTGTCAAACGATTTGATGTGCCCTTCAAGCTTATCACCGGACATCATGGTAATGGAGACATGCACCCGCTCCTTGCGAGCCTGATTGAGGTACTGATCCTGAATATTGAATGGTGACTTAGCCATAACCGCTCCTTTGTGCGTTGCCATAGAAATTTTCAATTAACTTGTGGATTGTAACAAAGTCCGCCAAGGAATCAAGCCAAATAATTGAATTATCACGTCGAAACCAGGTCAGCTGCTGCTTGGCGTAACGCCGTGTGGCACGTACCAGATCCTGCTGGGCCTGCTCCTCGGAGCACTCTCCATTCAATACGGCAACGGCCTGCCGGTAGCCGATGGTCTGCAGAGCCTTAGACCGTGGGCTGTACCCGGCATTGAGCAATTCTTGGGTTTCGGCGAGCAGTCCGGCAGTGAACATGACTGTCGCCCGTTCTTCGATCCGTTGATAGAGGTGCTCCCGATCAAGGTCAAGACCTATCTTGAGGGTTTGGTAAGGGGTGGCGGCAAACCTGTGCTCCTGCTGAAAGCGCGACAGGGGCCGACCGGTCAGGGCATGAACCTCCAGAGCCCGTTCAATACGCACCAGATCGTTGGGGTGCAGCCTGGCTGCCGCCTGCGGGTCAACCTCGGCGAGCCGCTGATGCAAAGCGCGATTCCCCTCACGTTCGGCCAAGGCCCTCAATTCCGCACGCAGAATCGGGTCGGCACCCGGCACATCGACCAGTCCTTCGGTCAGGGCGCGGATATAGAGACCGGTGCCACCGACCAGCAATGGCCGAAGACCCCGTTCCAGGATGTCGGCAATAGCAGCCGCACCCTGCTCGGCAAAAGACGCCGCACTGAAATCCTCATCCGGCCAAGCCACGTCGATCAGGTGATGGGCAACCCGCGCCTGTTCCTCGGAGGTCGGCTTGGCGGTACCGATATCCATCAGACGGTAAACCTGGCGGGAATCGGCCGAGACGATCTCCCCCTTAAGGCTCTCCGCCAGTTCGATAGCCACCCGGGTCTTGCCGACCGCCGTCGGCCCGCAAATGATGACCAGAGGGGGAGTGGTGCAACTCGACATGTTCACAGCCTGTGAAAAAACTTTTCCACTTCGGTCCGCGACAGACGGCGCAGTATCGGACGTCCGTGGGGACAACAGCTGCCGAAATCGATACCGGCCAGTTCGGCGACAAGGGCTTGCATTTCGCTCATGGTCAGGGACTGCCCGGCTCGCACCATGGCATGACAGGCCATAACCATCAGCACCCGCTCGAGGGCGGCATCGACCTGAGCGCTGCTGTCGACTTCGTTCAATTCAGCAGCGACATCCCGGACCAGGCGCTCGCTATCGCAATCGACCAGCAATTGCGGAACCGCTTTAAGCATGAAAGTCCGGCCGCCAAACGGCTCGATCTCGAAACCGAACCTGGCGAAGTTGTCAAGAAGTTCGCAAAACAGCTGCGCTTCGCGGTGGTCGAGCTCAATCACCTGTGGAAAGAGCAGGGCCTGACTGGCAACTCTTCCGGCATGCAGCTGCCGGCGCAGCTTCTCGAAACCGATCCGCTCATGGGCGGCATGCTGGTCAATCAGAACCAGCTGGTCATCGGCCTGGCAGATCAGGTAGCTGTTGAGATACTGGCCAATCACGCGCCAGTTGGCCGGAAGCGTATGGGCGGCGTCAAATCGCACCGCCTCCCCTTTGAGACTTGCTGCTGCCGGCACGACAGCGGCTCGCTTAGACTCGTCATGATGATAACAGTCGAGGGCTTCGGCAATCCGCTGCTGGTATTGGCCAACAGGTGCGGGTGAAACAGCAGCCTCAACACCAGGGTCTGCTCCCCTGCTAACCACTCCTTCCGGGACGCTCCTGAACAGCTGCGCTCCTGCACCTGGGCTCCCTGAAAGAACAGGGCTAACTCCCTGCAACCGGGTTCGCAAAGCTGAAGCGATGAAATCATGCACCTGGCGCTGATCGCGAAAGCGTACTTCGTGCTTGGTCGGATGAACATTGACATCGACCTGCTCGGGGGGCAGGTCGAGAAACAGAACCGCCGCCGGATAGCGGCGTTTCTCGAGAAGAGTCCGGTAGGCATCGAGAATGGCATGGTGCAGCACTTTGTCACGCACGAAGCGCCCGTTGACATAAGTATAGAGCTGCGCCGTTGAGGAGCGGCTCAGCCCGGGAGAGCCGAACAGACCGAACAACATGGCACCAAAGGCTGAGGTCTCCTCAATGCTCAGCATGTCGCCGACCAGCTTGCGGCCGAGCAGAGCAGCAGCCCGCTCGGCCAGACTCTGGTGGCAGTAGGCCTCCAGATAGTTGCGGCCGTTGTGAGTCAAACGAACCTGCACGTCGGGGCGAGACAGCGCCACTCGGGTCAGCACATCAGCAATATGCCCGAACTCGGTCTCTTCCTTGCGCAGGAACTTGCGCCGCCCCGGGGTGTTGAAAAACAGGTCACGCACTTCAACAGTGGTTCCGCATGGAGTCCCCACCGCTTCGACCTGGCGGACGCTTCCCCCCTCGGCATAGACCTGCCAGCCGCTCTCGTCACCGGCAAAGCGCGTCGTCAGCCGTAGCCGTGCGACTGAAGCGATGGCCGGCAGCGCCTCGCCGCGAAACCCCATGGTGTGAAGGGCGAACAGGTCGGCCGACGAGCCTATTTTGCTGGTTGCGTGACGCTCCAGGCAGAGCAGGGCATCTTCTCGGCTCATCCCGCAGCCGTTGTCTGCAACCCGGATCAGGCTGCGTCCTCCGCGCTCAATGTCGACCAGGATTTCTGTGGCCGAAGCGTCAAGAGCGTTCTCCACCAGCTCTTTGACCACCGATGCGGGGCGCTCAACGACTTCGCCGGCGGCAATCTGGTTAGCCAGCTGCTCGGGGAGAATCTTGATTTTATGGCTCATGGGGTGTTCCGGTTTTGTTGCTGTTTTCAGGAGGGGGGCAAGAAAGGACGTGAATCGGTGCGTCCAGATTTCACCCGCCTGGCCGGTACAGGGCAGTGACCAAGGGGCTGGACCGTTCAGCCTTTCTGCTCGAGACGTTCCAGCATATTCTCGATGTCGCTGAGATCGTCGGAACTCTGAACCCTGGCTGTTTCGGAAAGAGGGAGCTGCAACAGACCGAGATCGCCGGCAACACTGTGGACGATCTTGGTGTTGGCTTCGTTCATCCGCCGCAGATAAGCCTCGAACAGGCAGTTGTCGCAGATGGTGTTGATCAGTCTCGGCACCCCCCCCGAGTAACGATAGATCAGGGGGATGGCATCGCCCGTGAACAACATGCGCTTGGCCCCGGCGACCTGCAGTCGGTGCTTGATGTAGGAGGTGGTGGTATCGACCGTCATCGATTTCAAGTGATATTTCACCGCGACCCTCTGTGCCAAGGGCTCATCGAGGGCCAGACATTCCTCGACTTCCGGCAGCCCGAAAAACACGATATTGAGCAGTTTCTTGCCGGGGATTTCCAGGTTGAGCAAGCCACGGAACTCCTCCATCAGCTCACGGCTTTGCAGCATCTGCGCCTCATCGATTAAAACCACGGCGCAACGCCCCTCTTCTTCGATCTCAAGCAGGCGGGAATAGAGCTGTTTGAGCAGTTTGATCCGGTCGCTGGCCGGCTCTTCCACCCCGAGCTGTAATGCGATGCGGGTAACGATCCAGTCCGGAGTGATCCCGGAGTGGAGCATGACCAGAAGTGATGACTCGTACTTCTGCTCCGGGAGGTTGTCGAGCATGCGGCGGGCCAGGGTGGTCTTACCGGTGCCGACTCCGCCGACCAGGACGGCAAGCCCTTTGTTCGAGTCGACAGCATACATCAGCCGCAGCAGCGCCTGACCGTGCTGCTCGCTATTGAAATAGAAACGGGCATCAGGCGCGTTGGAAAACGGGTCTTTCTCCAGGCCGTAATGCTCAAGATAGCTCATCGATTCTTATACCCTCACAGACTCACTGTTCACAGATAGGAGACCCGGTTGCGATCCCCCCGGGGCTGATCATCATCCTGGGAGTCTTCCAGCCCGAGCTGGGCACGCAGACTCTTGACCTTGTCCCCGACATCACGAAAAAACATGTCCTTATCAGCAACCACCTGAAAGCACTCGAGGGCTTCCTTGTCGCGACCGGTTGTTTGGTAGAGCAAACCCAGCTCATAGTTCAGGGTCATGCACACCTCTTCAGAGTCCTGTCTGTCGGCCAGCCCACTGCGGAACACCTCTTCAGCCTCTGCCAAGGATCCCATCTCCATCAGGCACTGACCCTTGAGAGTCAGAGAGTCGATCAGCCGCCGAGGATCTTTGGCTGCCTTGTCAAACTCGGCAATCGCGTCATCAAACAGTCCCATCTCCTTGTAAGCAATCCCGAGATTGAAATGAGTCTCGGTATCCTCGGCGCCAATTTCGCTGGCAAGCTCCTGAGTCAGACCATCTTCACCCTGAGTTTCACCCAGAAGATCGCCGGCTCCGAACAGCTCATCGTCTTCCACATCGGCGATCAAGTCAGCAAAACCGACCGTCTCCTGCTGGGAAGCCTCCTCACGCCTGCTTTCGATCTCATCGAGCTTATCCTGCAGCTCTGTCAATTCTGGGTTGGATTCCTGCAGGCGATGAACCAACTGCTCGGCATTATCGAACAACCCCTGATGCAGATAAAATTCAACATCCTCCAGCTCGGAGTGAACATCCTGCTCTACAGATCGGGATTCTGACTCCTCGACAGCTTCCAGCTCTTCGGAGACTTCCAGCTCTTCGGAGACTTCCAGCTCTTCGGAGACTTCCAGCTCTTCGGAGACTTCCAGCTCCTCGACAGCTTCCAGCTCCTCGACAGCTTCCAGCTCCTCGATGGCTTCCAGCTCCTCGATGGCTTCCAGCTCCTCGATGGCTTCCAGCTCCTCGAT
>PKTY01000104.1 GCA_002869725.1 Desulfuromonas sp.
GGCCAACGTATGTGAAGTCTGCGGCAAGAAACCGATGACCGGCTGCAATGTCAGCCATGCCCATAACAAGACCAAGAAAGTCTTCAAGCCGAACCTGCAGAAGGTCCGTACTCTGGTAAACGGTACCTCGCGGACGGCCAAAATCTGCACCCGCTGCATCCGCTCGGGAGCCGTTCAGAAGGCTGTTTAGGGCTAAAGACACTTAAGGTTTCCAAGCGAAAGGGGCGACTGTCAAACAGTACGCCCCTTTCGCTTTTTTATCAGACCAGCCAGTCAACCTGCCACGGCAATACACTCAATCTCGACCGCAGCCCCCTTCGGGAGCGCCGCAACCTGCACGCAGGCCCGCGCCGGTGGATTTTCAGCAAAACATCCCCCATACACCTGATTGACCATGGTGAAGTCAGCCAGATCGGTCAGAAAGATGGTCGCCTTGACCACGTGGCTGAAATCGAGTCCGGCAGCATACAGCACCGCCTTCAAGTTGTTCATGACCTGCACCGTCTGTGCTTCAATGCCACCGCCAACCAGTTCGCCGCTGCTTGGGTCGAGGGGGATCTGACCCGAACAGTAGAGAGTCTGTCCGGCCCAGATCGCCTGGGAGTAAGGTCCGATGGCCGCCGGAGCGGCGCTGGTGGTGATCTGTTGTTTCATCACTTGCCTCCACGCATATGAGGGTAGAAACTGCCTGGGCGTCTGACGGAGAGCGACCCGCCGGTTTTGGCTCAGAGCACCCTCCCCTCACCCCCCTCCGAGGGCTGAAGAGGGAGAGTCCCCGCGCTATTAGTCGCGGCGGCCGTAACGGACCCGCTCGACCTGCTGGACCCCCTTGACCTTACGGATGGCGTCCATTACCTGCTGCAGATGACGCAGGTCCTGGACATCGACTTCGAACTTGTGAACCCCCCGCCCCGCCTGATCAGCGTAGGCCGAAGCCCGCAGGATGTTGGCCTCGCATTTGGTAATGGCCCCGGTAATCCCGGCCAGCACCCCCTTCTGATCGAGGCTGTAGACCTGGATCTTAGCCGGCCGGGTGGTCCCCTTCTCCTTCTGCCACTCAACCTCGATGCGCCGGTCGGCATCGGTTTCCAAAACCCGCGGGCAATCGGCGGCATGCACGGTGATACCGTGGCCCCGCGAGATGAAGCCGGTCACCGGGTCGCCCGGCAGAGGATTACAACACTTGGCGAAGCGGACCAGAATCCCTTCCAGTCCCTGCACCCGTATCGCCTCCGACGGTTTACGGCGGAACCTGTCAAGCACCTGACCGATCCGGCTGGTCCGCTCGGGATGGGTGCGAACCTGGTCAGGGATCAGGCGGCCAAGGACCTGACCAGAAGTCAGCTTGCCATAGCCGACAGCGGCCAGCAGATCATCACTGTTGCGGTAATTGAGTTCATCAAGGACTGCCGGCATGCGCTCCAGGCCCAAAGCCCGCCCCAAACTGTAGCCATGCTTGCGCAGCTCCTTCTCGAGGATGTCGCGCCCCAGCTCCAGGCTCTTCTGGCGCTCCTGCTCCTTGACCCAGTGACGAATGCGGTTGCGCGCCTTGGCCGTCTGGACAAACTTGAGCCAGTCCTTGCTCGGCGTCTGGTTGGCCGAGGTCATGATTTCAACGCTGTCGCCGTTGTGCAGAACGGTCTTCAAGGGGACCAGCTTGCCGTTGACCTTGGCTCCGCTACAGCGGAATCCGACGTCGGAATGAACCGAAAAGGCAAAATCGACCGGGGTACTGTGGCGGGGAAGTTCCATCACATCGCCGTTGGGGGTGAACACATAGACCTGCTCAGGGAACAGATCGATCTTCACCGACGACATGAACTCATCGCTGTCGGAAACCTCGCGCTGCAGCTCGAGCAACTGGCGCAACCAGCCGAAACGGTTCTCTTCAGCACGCGCCGGACCACCGGCCTCCTTGTACTTCCCGTGGGCAGCAATCCCCTCCTCGGCAATGCTGTGCATGTCGGCCGTGCGAATCTGCACCTCCATGCGCTGACCGCCGGGCCCCATCACCGTGGTATGCAGCGACTGGTACATGTTCGCCTTGGGCATGGCGATGTAATCCTTGAAGCGGCCGGGGATCGGTCGCCAGGTCGAATGGATCACGCCGAGCATGGTGTAGCAGTCGCGCACCGACTCGACGATGATGCGGAACGCCACCAGATCGTGGACCTGATCGAAGTCGATCCCCTGGCGCTGCATCTTGACATAGACTGAGTAGAGATGCTTGAAACGCCCATGCACCTCACCGCAGATCCCCTGCTCAGTGAGAATCGTTTCGAGGCGCTTTTGAATCTCGCTGACATGGGCGTCCCGTTCCTTGCGGCGACGGGCAACCTTGCCAGACAGTTCTGCAAAGACCTCCGGCTCAAGAAAGCGGAAGGAAAGATCTTCGAGTTCACTCTTGATCCAGCTGATGCCGAGCCGGTTGGCCAACGGTGCGTAGATGTCGAGGGTTTCCCGGGCGATCTTGAGTTGACCTTCCCTGGGCTGGTGCTCGAGAGTGCGCATATTGTGGAGGCGGTCGGCCAGCTTGACGATCACCACCCGGATGTCGCGGGCCATGGCCAGAAGCATCTTGCGAAAGGTTTCGGCCTGGCGTTGCTGGCTGGTGCGAAAGACGATCTTGCTGATCTTGGTCACCCCATCGACCATGCGGGCGACCTCTTCGCCGAACTGCTCGCGCAGCTCGTCCTCCGTGGTCAGGGTGTCCTCGATGGTGTCGTGCAGAAGACCGGTTACCACCGAGACCAGATCCATACGCAGGCGACAGAGGATCATCGCCACCTCGAGGGGGTGGCTCAGGTAGGGATCACCCGACAGGCGAGCCTGGCCGCGATGCTTGGCGGCCGAAAAATCATGGGCCTTGCGCAGCAGCTCAAGGTCGGCGCCGGGCTGATAGGCACAAAGGGCCGTGGTGATATCGTCGATGCAGATCATCATGGGAAAGGGGACAGATTCATTTCTTCACCGAAAATAAATCCGTCCCCTCAGAAGGCGACAGGGATAACACAATGGACAGGAGCATGCTGCGCCACAGGGGATCGACGCCATACGCCCCCAGACTTTACTCGCTTGTGTCCTGGCGTTTGACCGGAATGTCGAAATAGATCCTGCCGTCGGCAATTTCCCTCAGGGCGAGAACCACTTTGCGGTTATTCGACTTGTTCTCCACCAGGGGATCAGCCCCTTTGTAAAGCTGCTTGGCGCGTTTGGAGGCCACCATAGCCAGCAGAAAACGGTTGGGGATAACCTGCAGACAATCTTCAACAGTAATACGTGCCATAAATGAACTCCTGTAAAGTCACTTGATATAACGTTCAATATTTGCAACGCGTCAGCTTGTTGCGGCTTCAATGTCCCCTCCCCCGCTGGGAGAGGAGAGAAACTTAATCATTTTAAACATGATTTCCAACGTTGTAGAGTATACTCCACACCAAACTATTTCAAGCCGAATTCCACCGGCAGCCCACCGATCGCCCGCACCGTCCGGTGCTTTTCAGCCTGCATAATGGCCTGAACAGTCCCAACCGCCTGTTCGAGATCGCTATTGACCACCAGATAGTCGAAATGTCCGGCTTCGGCGATCTCGCCGGCTGCGTTATCGAGACGCCGGGCAATGATCGCCTCGCTGTCGCTGTTGCGGCCGACCAGACGGCGGCGCAGCTCGGCAAGGTTGGGCGGAAGGATGAAAATGTAGACTCCGTCGAGACCACTGGCCCGCAACTGGGCCGCCCCCTGCACGTCGATATCGAGCAGGATGTCGATTCCGAGACTGCTCGCCTCTTCAATCGGCTTGCGGGCCGTTCCGTAGCAGTTGCCATGCACCTCGGCCCACTCGACAAACTCACCGGCAGCCACCATCTCCTTGAACGTCTCCATGGAAACGAAGTGATAGTCGACTCCGTCTTGCTCCCCGGCACGCATGGTTCGTGTGGCATAGGAAATCGAGTGTCGAAGGCCGGGAAGCCTTTCAAGAACCGCGCTGCAGATCGAAGTCTTGCCCGCTCCCGAAGGGGCCGACATCACGAACAGCAGACCTTTGTGGCCCTCCTTACTCGACATTCTGCACTTGCTCACGAATCTTCTCCAGTTCGGCCTTGAGGGCAACCACAGCGCTGGTCAGTTCGGCATCGTTCGATTTCGACCCCATGGTGTTGACCTCGCGGTTGAGCTCCTGAACCAAAAAATCCATCCTGCGTCCGACCGGCTCACGGTCTCTGAGCAGTTCGCGAAACTGGCCGATGTGACTTTTGAACCTGGCAAGCTCCTCGCTGATATCGCAGCGGTCGGCAAAAACCGCCAGCTCCTGGGCCAGGCGCTGTTCATCCCACTCGATCCCTTCGCCATGGCGGGCCAGGCGCTCCTTGAGCCGCTGCAGCCACTCACCAGGGACCTGCGGTGCCCGCTCATTGATCTTACCGACCAACTGCTCGGCAATCGCCAGGCGCTCCTCGATGTCTTGGCCGGTCTCGTCCCCTTCGGTCAGGCGCATGGCGAGCAGCTGGTCGATTGCCGCATCCGTCGCCCGCAGCAGACCGTCGCGCAGCTGGTCCTGGTCGAACTCAGCCTCACCGAGCTGCACCACGTCCTTCTGACTGGCAATCAGCTCCGGACTCACCGCCCCGGAGAGGCTCAGCTCACGTTGCATGGTGTGAAACAGATCGCTGTAAGCCTTGGCCAACTCCCGGTTATAGCGGGGAACCGATAAGGCGGCACCGCTCAGGTCGTAGTTGATGAAGAGGTCGATCTTGCCGCGCTTGAGGCGCTGGCCGACCCGCTTGCGAATTTCGTTTTCGAAGGCGAAGAAGGTGCGCGGCAGCTTGACGCCGATATCGGCGTAGCGGTGGTTGACCGACTTGATCTCCACCGTCAGCAGCATCCCGCCCTGTTCGCATTCACCCTTGCCGTACCCGGTCATGCTATACATATTCGGTGTCTCCCTGTTGGGCCCATCAAAAAAAATGTCCCGATAATCATACTCTGCTCACCAGCTGCCGCTTCTGGAAAAAACGACAAAAACTGTCTTGAGGATCAGTTTAAGGTCGAGGCCCAGGCTCCAGTTGTCGATATAGGCCAGGTCAAGCCGAACCACTTCATCAAACTCCTTGATTTCACTGCGACCGCTGACTTGCCACAGGCCGGTCAAGCCCGGCTTGATACTGATCCGCCGCCGATGCCAGTTCTGGTAGTTGGCGACCTCCTCGGCCGTCGGCGGGCGGGTCCCCACCAGACTCATCTCGCCGACCAGCACATTCCAGAACTGGGGCAGCTCATCAAGACTGGTTCGCCGCAACCAGCGGCCAACCCGGGTCACCCTCGGGTCATCTTTGATCTTGAACAGAGCCCCATTCACTTCGTTGCGCTCGGCCAACTCCTCTTTGCGGCTCTCGGCATCGACGACCATCGATCTGAACTTGCGGCAGGTAAAAATCCGGTTGTTCAGGCCGACCCGCTTCTGACGGAAAAAGATCGGCCCCGTCGACTCGCTCTTGATGGCAAACGCGATCAGCGGGAACAGAATCGCCATAACCGTGAGCCCGACCAGAGCCCCCAAAACATCAAGAACCCTTTTCAGAAACAGCTGCTGGAGATCGAGGCTCTTGGTATGAAACGTCAGGATCGGCAGCGTATTATTGAAGAAACTCAGATCCCTGCGGTAATGCTCCACGTGGTAAAAATCGAGGACCATTCGCACGGTAATGCCCAGTTCCTCCAACTCCTGGAGATACTTTTCGATATCGACCACCTGATCTTTGCCGAGACAGAAGACCACTTCATCGACCGGCACTTTTTTACACGAATCGATCAGACAGTCCAGCCGACCATAGACCGGATAGTCGCCAAGCCTCTCTTTGAGCGGCCCGGAAGCCACCTGGATCACCCCGACAACCTTGAGCCCCCAGTCGGCATGGGCTTCAACCAGTTCGATAAAAGATTCGGCTCTCGCTGTAGCGCCCACTATCAGCAGTTCACGATAGTTGAAACCAAGCCGGCGAACCTGGCCGAGAAAAACCTTGAGCAGAGCCCTTTCCAAAAGGATCAAAGCACAAGCTGCCACCACGAACACCAGCAACAGCATTCTGCTGAAGGTATCCCGGGATACGAAAAGAACCAGAGCCGACAGGAAGAAACCACCGATGATATGGACCGAGAAGATGCGAAGAGCCAGTTCGCTCAACCTGATCTGACGAATCGATTTATACAGGCTGTTCTTTGCCAGCAGGTAGTACCAGAACGGCAGGGCCGGCAGCAGAATCCAGGAATACTCCCCGAGACGCCCCAGGGGAACCCCAAGGACGTTTAGACAGAGGGAGTAGGCAAGCAGAAAGGCGCCGACGACCAGGGTCAGGTCAGCAATGGCCGTCAGTTTTGTCAGAAGTTTGGCTTGCTCTTTGAGCATAGATCACACGCAGCGGGCTGTCGATGCAGGACCGTTCTCGCCTGCCCTCTTTAATCCACCCAGGGATGGCGAAGCGACTCCTGACCCCAAAATGCAGATTGCATGCTGAACGCTCTCTTTACCTGGAGCGGCAGATGCATTTCAAGAAGGCCGGCACGAAAGCCGAGATATTTAATCAGCGTTCGCAACGCCGCTGATGGTATCAGACCGGGGGCGTGCTGCCAAAGATATTTCAGCTCCGAGCGCACAAAGCGCCCGCCCTCCCCTTCGACAGCCCCGAACTGCTCGAGAATCCACGGCTGGCGGTGATGGAAGGCACCGATATCGAAATAGCGCTGGAACTCTTGGGTAAAGGTGTGATGATGGGAATGATAGACGCAGGCCTCGGCGCAGTAGGCGATATTCCAGCCGGCCTGCAACATCTTGGCGGCCACCAAAGTATCTTCGCTGACAAGGCAGCTCTCAGGAAAACCGCCGACCTCGCGCAGGGACTGGAGCCGGTAGGCCGCAAACGAGTTGGAGATAAAAGCGGCCTTGATGTGCAGTTGAGGGATATCACTTTGCGACTTGACCCGGCTGTGCTCAGGGTAGTTAAAGAGCCGGGCGTGGGCTTCGATTGCGTTCGCTGTGGGTCGAGGCAGTTGACGGCCATAGGCGGCCCCCACGCGCGGATCACCAAAAGAATCGACCAGCCGCTGCAATGCATGGCGGTCGGCAAGGTGTGCGTCCTGGGTCATGAAGACCACCAGGTCAGCCTCAGCGCACAGCTCGCTGGCCAGACGCCTGGTCCCCCCATGGTTGAACTGATCACGGGCAATGCGGTGGAGTTCGCATCCCGCCGCCTCCAGCAGTTCAACGGTGGCATCGTCGGAACTGGAATCGATCACCAGAAATCTTTCCAGGTCGCATGATTGCTCGCCAAGAGCCTGCAGGAAAGCCGGCAGCTGCCCTGCCGCATTGAGAGTCAGCAGACAGAGGACGATTCTCATTGTGAGGCTTGTCGGGGACCGGGCCCCGACACCTTGAGCAGTCCGTCCCGCAGGCCGAGCATGAACCAGCAGACCGCCTCAAAGCGGCGGGCGGAAAAGAGAATATTCATCACCACCAGGCGCAACAGGCGTGACAGGTCTCCGCTGATCCACCGCGCCGGCACGTGAGCCATCCGGTAGAGCAACAGGCTGTTGCGGGTAATAAAATAAAGGCGGAACGGCTTGTGGATCGGCTGGGAACGCCAGCCCCAAAACCAGAGTCGCACCCGACGTTCACCGACCCGGTGGCGCATGGCCACATCCCACAACCCGACCAGCTGGTAGCCATGGCTCTTGGCGCGATGGCACCACTCGGTATCGACATGATCGATAAACAGCTCTTCGTTGAAAAGCCCAACCTTCTCGAAGGTCTGCAGGGCATAGAAAGAGCCGGAGGAGATCAGGAAGTCAGCAGCCACCTGGGTTTTGACAGCCGAACCCTGGCGGTAGACGTTTCTGAACCACCTGAAGTTAACGAACGAGGAGATATAGTCGGAGTCTGGGGCTGTATGCCGGGGTCCGACCGCAGCCACCGGAGTCCCTGCTGCGGCGAGCGTGCCGAGAACGTCTAGGTAACGGGAGACCATGCCGGAAGGAGGCACGCTGTCCTGGTCGAGCAACAGAACATAGCGGTAGCCCGCCTGGCGGGCAGCCCGGATCCCGACATTAAATCCAGAGGCGATCCCCCGATTACTGCTCTGCTGGATGATTTCGACCGATGACGGACCGGAGGGCAGCCCGGAGAGAGTCTGTTCAGGTCCGTTGTTGACCAGATAAAGACGGTCGACCTGCTGCATGGTCGCCGTGATTAATGTCTGCAAC
>PKTY01000345.1 GCA_002869725.1 Desulfuromonas sp.
AGCCCACTGCCATCTGGACGCAGGACAGCGACGGTACCTCGAAGAAGCAGCCCGCCGAACCGGCCTTTCAGCACGAGCCTGCCAGCGTATCCTCAAGGTGGCGCGCACCATCGCTGACCTGGCTGGCGAAGAGCGAATCGCCACTCACCACCTGGCCGAGGCCATTCAATACCGCTCCCTCGACCGCAGGCTTTAACCGCCACCTCACAAAAAACGGCCGGCTGATGTTCGTCAGCCGGCCGTTTTTTGCATTCATGCGCCCTCTTTATTCTTCAGTTCTGCCACTCACCCAGTTTCTGCTTGGCGATGCTCGCCTCCTCGGAAAGGGGGAACCGATCAGCGACTCGCTGCAAAAGAAGCTTGGCATTACCACGGTCACCAAGAGCTTCGAACGAGAGGCCCTGCTTGAGCAGGGCCGAAGCCACTTTCGGGTGGTCTGCAAAGGTTTGAATGACATCCTCGAATTTGAGAATAGCCAGATCAAAATTGTTCTCGGCGTAGTGGGTTTCGGCGACCCAGTAGGCCGCATTAACAGCCAGAGGATGAGTGGGATATCGTTTGAGGAAGATTATCATCACTTCCCGCCCGCCGGCAAAATCTTTGACGTCGCGAATCATGATCAAGGCCCGGTTGTAAAGATCTTCAGGACCTTCCGGTGGAGTGGGGAGGTTTGTCGTAGCGGGAGCATCTGTCTCTGGTGGAGTTTCAGGTAAAACCGCCACGTCCGGGGCAGCAACGCCTGTATCCTCTCCGACAGTCGTCGAAGCCACATCGAGGCGTTGTGCAAGATCGGCAAGCTGCAGACTCAGATCCTCGCGAACCAGCATAACTTCCTGGCGGAGGTCTTCGTTGGCCCGGTGCTGGTCCTCAAATCTCCCCACAAAAGCCTGCATGTCAACCTGTAAGCCGTTAAGGTCGGCCTGCGCCTCCGCCTGACTTTTCGACAGAAAATCCATCTGTGCTTTCAAGTTCTCAGGCTGATTTTCCTCAATCAGCTTGAGAGACCGTTCCAGTTCGGAAAGTCTGTGTCTCATTTCCAGGAGGTCGCGCTGGGTGCGCAACTGCTGCTCAGTGTTCACACAGCCACCCAGAATCAGAAGACCAACTGACAGGGCCAAACAGAGTAATCGCCATTTCATTGCAAGGTCCCAATCCGCGAGAAGCCGTACAGAACTCCTCGCTTCAGTGGTCAGCGTACAGCTTTGAATTCTGCCCGCCGATTCATGGCCCAGGCCTCTTCATTAGCAGCCTGGTCGAGTGGCTTTTCTTCCCCGTAGGAGATCACCGAAATACGACTGCCACTGATGCCGAGGGAGTTGAGGTAGTTCTTGGCTGCAATGGCGCGGCTTTCGCCAAGGGCCAAGTTATATTCATCGGAGCCTCGTTCATCGCAATGACCTTCAATCACCACATTGGTCGAAGCATTGGCCCTCAGGTACTGAGCATTCTGGTCGAGGATGGTTCGAGCCTCATCGCTCAGCACAAACTGGTCAAAGTCAAAATGGATGCGCTGCAGCCCAGCGGCCGCTTCGTGCGTCGCTCCACCGTCAAGCCCGACCGGCTGGTCACCAGCCTCGGCAACTTCTGGTTGGGAAGAAACATTCGTCACCTGAGGCTGCGCCTGATCCATGGTGGTTTTCGGAGTCGTACTGCAGGCGATCAGAGCAGTGCCGAGCAACAGAACAGTAAGAATGAATTGCAGGGTTCGGAACGTTCTCATTTCATGGCTCCTTTTGGGCTAGTGAATTGGTTTCGATTGACCGATTGCATCTCATAAACGAGGGCTCGTTCAGTTTCAGGGTTTCACATTATAGGCAGCACTATCTGAAAAAACAACCGGTTCCTGACAACTTTTCCTCTCGAAGTCAAGTCACTGCCAGCGTTTTGACCAGGCAGGGTGTCGGCTGGTGCTGGTCGGTACCGTCAACCGCTTTGCTCCAGAGCCATCAGCACGCATGACATAGATGGCTCTTTTGCCGTCAATGTCTGAAGAGTAGACCAGGAACCGTCCGTCAGGGCTCCAACGCGGATGCTCCTGGTTGCCGGGTCCAAAGGTAACCCTCCGTTCATCGCTGCCATCTGAGCCGATCGTATAGACACTAAAGTGTCCATTTTCCTGGCGGGTGAAGGCAATCAGATCCCGCTTCGGATTCCAGTCAGGGGTGGCGCTGTATTTTCCTGCAGTGGTCAACCGCCGGGTCTCACCGCTGCCGAGCTCGGTAATGAAGATGTGGGGGTTCCCTGAACGATTGGAGATGAAAGCAACCCGCTCTCCGTCAGGACTCCAACTCGGATCACTGTCGATTCCCCAACTGTTGGTCAGCTGCTGCTTGATTCTTCCTGACGAGGCAATCACATAGATTTCCGGGTTACCGTCTTTCGAGAGTGTCAAAGCGATATCCCGACCGTTGGGTGAATAGCGACCGGCAGTGTTCAGCCCTCTCTTGAAGGAGACCTTGGCCTCTTTGCCGGTGTAAATCTCCTTGCGGTAAAGGTCGGGGTTGTTCGCCCAATACGAAGTGAACAGGATTTCTTTCCCCCAAGGGGAAAAGTCTGGATTCAGCACGATGGAGCGATGGTTGGTCAACCGAATAGGGTTGTGACCATCGGAATCCATCAGCCAGAGTTCCGAATACCCTGTCTGGTCAGAGATGAATGCGATCCGGCTTTTAAAAGGACCCTCCTCTCCGGTCAGCGCCTTGAGAACCTGGTCGGCAAAGGTGTGGGCAATCTGGCGAACATCCTTACCTCGACCAACATAGCGGTGGCCGGTCAGCAAGCGCCTGTTGACCACATCGTAGAGGCGGGCCTCGATAATCACCTGGTCGCCTTGAATGTTGCAGGTTCCTTTGATGAGTGTGTCTGCGCCGAGCAGGCGCCACTGGGCAAAATTGACCTGAGTCGTATACAGCCCCGGTTTCTGCGCATCATCGAGAAAGGCCTCGGGTCTGATGAACCGAAAGAATCCACTGAAACTCAGGTCCCCTTCGAGAGTTTGGTGAAATTGCTCGGCAGCCTCCCGACTGTCATCATCTGTCGATAGCAGACGAGTCAAGGCCAGGGGGATGCTCTGCTCACCGGGAGCGGAAATCTCGATATCGGCAGCAAGGGCCGGTTTCGAGAGGACAAGCGCAATGAGCAGTAGCCATTGCAAGGTTTTGAACATGTAGATCATCTCCTGGTTGCTGCCATCTCCTTGAGGTTGAAGACGACAGTCAGTTCCGTACTCCGGGGCAGTTTATGCTGCAAATGCTTAGATTTGATGATGGCCCGCTTGATCGAATCATCGAACTGCTCATCCCCGGAGGGTTCTACAACTCGATAGCGACTCAGCGTCCCCTCGGTGCTATAGGCAAGCAGAACCGTTGCCTCGATGGTGCCGATCCGGGCGCGATCGAGCAGGTAGGGGGAAAGGGCCCAATTCTGCTGAATAAACGCCTGGATATGAGTGAGTATACTCACTCCAATTTCATCTCCCTTGCCTTCCGGCATGCCGACCGGAACATCTGCATTGACCTCACCCCCCTGCTGACGGGCCGCCAAGCGTTGCCGGATATTTTCAATCTCCTGCTGGAGGGTCTGCCGGGCTCTCAGTTCCTCGATCGCCGCGCGACGCTGCTGTTCAGCCTGTAAATCTTGTTGCGGGGTAGGTTTGGCTGCGACCACAGGCGGTGCCGGTTTAACGGGAGCAACCGTTTTGGCCGGTTTTGGTTTCGGCTCTGGTTTTGGTTTCGGCTTGACCTGTGGCTTGACTTCCGGCTTGGGAGCAATCGGATCTTTTTTTGTGGGACGTGGCTCGGGGCGTCCGGCCTGGGGGTTGAGGACCGGTTTATGCACCAGGTCGACAAAGTAAGCCTGAGGTTTGGGTTTGTGCGGCGACCCGAACCAGCCTCCGACCAGCAAGGCGACGGTCAGGATATGAACCACCAGTGAAACAAGCAGAAAACGGCCGAGATGAGGATGGTCGTGGTTGCTATGAAGACGTTGCTGTGAGTTCTGCGCCATCGATGAACGTCTTGCCAACATCAGTGCGGTGGGTCCTCGGCGACCATGCCAAGCTTGGCGACTCCCGCTTTCTTGATGGCGGCCATCACTTTGACCACCTGTCCATAGGCGACAGCCCTGTCAGCTTCAAGATAGACAGTCTTATCGTCATGCTCAGCGAGAATCTGTTCCAGCACGGGGGTCAACTTTGCCGGACTATCGATAGTGTTCCCCCCGACCAGAATGGTGCCCTGCTTGGTCAAAGTCACGATCAACGGGTCTTTGGCGGCGGCCAGGTTAGGGGCATTGTCGACCTCGGGGAGGGCCACATCGATCCCTTTCTCCATCATCGGTGCGGTGACCATGAAGATGATCAACAGCACCAGCATGACATCGACAAAGGGGGTCACGTTGATATGAGCCAGGGCCGACCGGCGGCGAACGTCGCGATGCCCCACTTCCATACTCAATGGCTCCCGCTCATGCGCTGCACGATATTGAGCATTTCCTGACAGAAATTGTCCATTTCGCCAATCAGCAGATTCACCTTGTTGACAAAATGGTTGTAACCGATCACCGCCGGGATGGCGGCAACCAGTCCGATTGCCGTGGCGACCAGGGCCTCCGAAATTCCCGGAGCCACCACCGCCAGTGATGCGCTGCCGGTCTGGCCGATGCCGTGGAAAGCGTCCATGATCCCCCAGACCGTGCCGAACAGACCGATAAACGGCGCAGCCGAACCGGTGGTGGCCAGAAAGGAGAGGTACTTCTCGAGGCGCTGGGTTTCAGAGGTCGTGGCTCGACGCAGCGCCCTGGCCACACGCTCCTGCTCGCCGAGGTCGGCAACCAGCGGTTCATCGCCCTCGGCCGCGGGACGACGCGACTGGGCCAACTCCCGATAGGCTTCGCGAAACAGCACGCTTAACGGGGAATGGCGATAATCGTTCACCCCCTGGCCAATGGTGTCGAACCTTTTTTTAGTCCAGAAAAAGTCGAGAAACTTCTCAGACTGGCGCACGGCGCGCTGCACCACCAACTGCTTATGAATGATGATCGCCCAGGAGACCACCGAGAAGTAGACCAGAATCAGCAGCACCAGTTTGACCACCGGGCCAGCATTGAGAACAAGTTCCAAGACGCACTCCTGTTAAATCTTTGGGGATAGTCGTTCGAACGACAGCGGAAGGCCAATTATCGGCCAGCCGTTTGCGGCAAGTCAACCGAAAGGGATTCCTTAAAAATGCTGGCCCAGATGGTTGCGAATATGTCGGGCGGTCCGCGACTGCGGCGACCTCCGCAGCAGCTGCGTCAGGTCATCGACCTCATCGAGATCGCTCCAGCTGGCGGTCTCCCGATAACTGAGATTTCGCCGGCCGGCCTGAAGACGGGTCGCTGCCAGCACCTGCGAACTGCTCCAGGGAATCTCATTGAAAATCTCTGGAGTTGCTCTCCGCATACCGACCAAGACGTAGCCGCCGTCTCCGGAGGGGATGGTCACCAGGTCGGATTGATGGAGGTCCGCCAGAGCCTGGTCAACCAGGGCCAGCGGCAGGTCGGGGCTGTCCGAGCCGATGATCAGCAGCGGGCTGGCGCCGGCGTTAAACAAAGCGTCTGTTGCTGACGCCAGGCGCTGGCCAAGGTCTCTGCCAGTCTGCAAAAGCAAAGGGATGTCGGGAAATTGTGCCGCGAACCACTGCTGCTGACCGCAATAGCAGAGGACGAGGGTCAAGTCTGTCGCATCGAACCTGAGCAGGGTTTCTCGCAAAGACACTTCGTACAGTTCGGCGGCCTGTTGTGCCGTAAGTGGCGGGCAAAGTCGGGTTTTGACCCGGCCGGGAAGCGGCTGCTTGGCAAAGATTGCGAGGGTTGGACCGCTAAGATGCATGGGCTTGAGCAAAAAATGGGGAATCTGTGGCAGAGAAAAGGGTTACCCTGCCCCGCTCTGCTCGACCATGGCATAGGCTGAGTGGTTGTGTATCGACTCGAAGTTCTCGCACGCGACCCTAAACCAGGTAATAGCCGGTTCACGCTGCAGGCGTTGGGTGACTGCGCGCACCACGTCTTCAACAAACATCGGGTTGTCGTAAGCCTGCTCGGTGAGGGCCTTCTCGTCCTCGCGCTTGAGCAGTGCATAGACCGGTGCGCTGCCACAGGACTCGACCCAGTCGATCAGATCTTCCAGCCAGACATGCTCGCGGTAGCGTATCTCGACCCGGACCGCGCTGCGCTGGTTGTGAGCGCCGCGCGCGCTGATCTCCTTGGAGCAGGGGCAGAGCGAGGTGACCGGCACGGTCACGCCGAGCACGAAGTCGTAGCCAGCACCGAGGCTGGCCGTCATCCGGCACTGGTATTCCATCAGGCTGCGAGCCTTGGAGACCGGCGCCTGCTTTTCGATAAAGTAGGGGAAATCGAACTCGATATGGGCACAACTCGCCTCCAGGTGCCGCTTCATGTCGGCGAGCAGGGTATCCATCCGCTCAATGCTGATTTCGCCGTGATACTGGTTGAGAATCTCGATGAAGCGGCTCATGTGCGTCCCCTTGAAGTGGTGCGGCAGGTCGACGTACATGTTGATCCGGGCCACGGTCTGCTGGCGCTCACGGTGCTTGTCCTGCACCACGATCGGATAGCGGATATCCTTGACGCCGACCTTGTCGATGGCGATGTTGCGGGGGTCGTGAGCCTTCTGCAGGTCGGGCATCGGGCCGGGCTGGAAGGGGTGTCGGTCTGTGCTTCCCGTCATGTTAAGGGAGTCCCATTGCTGGCGTAGGGCGCTCGGCATACGCTATCGGGTCGTTCTGGCCGGCCTCAGCAAAACCCTTGAGCCGCAACCGGCAGGAATCGCATCTGCCACAGGCGAGTCCCTGCGTTGTTGGATCGTAGCAGGAGTGGGTCAGGCGATAGTCAACACCGAGCTGGGTTCCTCTGCGGATGATCTCGGCTTTACTGAGGTCGATCAAAGGCGTATGGATCCGGTAGCGTCCCAGGCCTTCGACTCCGGCCTTGGTCGCTAAATTGGCCATCGATTCATAGGCCGCAATAAACTCAGGGCGGCAGTCCGGATAGCCCGAATAGTCGAGAGCGTTGACCCCGATGTAGATATCGAAGGCCCCCAACACCTCGGCCCAGCCCAGTGCGAAGCTCAGAAAGATGGTATTGCGCGCCGGAACATAGGTGACCGGAATGTCACGACCAACGCCCTCCTTGGGAACGGCAATATCGCTGGTCAGTGCGCTGCCGCCAACCTGGCGATAGTCGAAATCGACCACCAGATGATCGACCACGCCGATCTTCGGCGCATACTCACGAGCCCTGGCCAGCTCCACCGCATGACGCTGGCCGTAGGCGAAGCTCAGAGCGTAGGGGGCAAAGCCGTCCTCTCTGGCAATGGCCAGGCAGGTGGTCGAATCGAGGCCGCCACTGTAGAGGACGACCGCTTTTGGGCTGGTCGGCATGGACCGTTGATCTGATGCGTTGGGCATGATCGAAACCTGTGGCAGGCGCCATGGCGCCGGTGTTTTTGAACTGTTTAGTGCACCTCGAAAAACGGCCCGGTGCCGAGGCGGTGAATCTTGAGCAGGTTGGTGGTGCCTGGATCGGAAACCGGGCTGCCCATGGTAATGACCACCACATCGCCGCGCTTGAGCACACCGGCATCGAGCACCGCAGCTTCCACTGCACGAATCTGGGTTTCGGTGTCACCCTCGATATCGACCCGGATTGAACGAACCCCGGCATAAAGGGTCATGCGGCGGCGCACTGCATAGGAAGGCGTTACGGCGTAGACGGCGACCGGCGGCCGGAATTTGGCGACCAGGGCGGCGGTGCTACCGGTCTGGGTAAAGGCAAGGATTGCCGCAGCGCCGACGGTTTCGGCAACGCGGCAGGCCGCCTGACCGATGGCCTCCGGAAGACGGCGGTAGCCGTTGCTCTCCAAAACCGAATGCAGGACCTGCGCACGGAGCTGCGGATCGCTTTCGACATCGTGAGCAACCCTGACCATCATCGCCACCGCTTGCAGGGGGTAGCTCCCCGTCGCCGTCTCTGCCGAGAGCATGACCGCATCGGTCCCATCGAGAATCGCATTGGCAACATCGGACGTTTCGGCCCGGGTCGGTCGAGGGTTGTTGATCATGCTCTCCAGCATCTGGGTGGCGGTGATAACCGGCTTACCGGCAGCGTTGCATTTGCGGATGATCTG
>PKTY01000103.1:0-1501 GCA_002869725.1 Desulfuromonas sp.
ATTGAGCTTCTCTAGTTCTGAGTTGCTGGTTTGCTGACCCGGGCAACCGAAGGGACATCACCAAGTCCTGGAGCTGAGATTCCGCTCCCCCCCAGGTGAATGGTCTGAAAATCAGGGTAGGCTTCCATGCCGATTTCGGAGACGTCGAGGCCACGATACTCATCTTCTTCGCTGCAGCGAATACCGATGGTGACCTTCAGGATGAGCCAAACGATCGTCGAGGCAACAAGCACATAGATCCCGGTAGCAGCCACACCGATGAACTGGGTGAGGAAGCTGGCTTCGCTGTCGGTAAAAGGAACCGCCATTGTGCCCCAGATACCGCAGACCAAGTGAACAGAGAGGGCACCAACCACATCGTCGATCTTCAACTTGTCAAAGAACGGAACCGCAAGAACAACCAGCACACCACCAACGGCACCGATCAGACAGGCGGCACCGAGGGAAGGAGTTGCCGGACCGGCAGTGATCGAAACCAGGCCAGCCAGTGCTCCGTTCAGGCCCATGGTAACGTCGACCTTCTTGTACAAGATCTGCACCATGGCCATGGCGGCAATCATTCCGCCGCAGGCGGCCATATTGGTATTAACCATAACGTTCGACATTTCAATGGCACTGGCTGCATCACCCAGAGCAAGCACCGACCCGCCATTAAAACCGTACCAGCCCATCCAGAGGATGAACGTACCAAGAGTAGCCAGAGGGATGTTAGAACCAGGCATCGGGTTGATGCGGCCATTTTTCCCATACTTTCCTTTACGAGCACCAAGAATGATTGCGCCCGTCAAGGCTGCCCAGCCACCGACAGAGTGAACGATAGTCGAACCGGCATAGTCGGCAAATCCCATTTCTGACAGCCAACCACCGCCCCAACCCCAGGACCCCTGGATCGGGTAAATCACGCCACAGAGAATCACGCAAAAGGCCAGGAACGACCACAGTTTGATCCGCTCAGCCACGCAGCCGGAGACAATCGAGCAGGCAGCGCCGCAGAAGACCATCTGGAAGAACCAGTCAGAGGCAGCAGCATAGCCGCCGGAGTAGTCGCCTGCGAGTGCCGCAGCATCGTCAGCAGACCAAAGGCCGAGAGAACCGATGTAACCGCCATCGACGCCGGCGTACATCAGGTTGTAACCAATCAGGTAGTAGAGAATGCCGGCAATTCCGAACAAAGAGATGTTTTTCAGGCAGATGGTTGCAACGTTTTTGGAGCGGACCAGGCCAGACTCGAGCATTCCGAAACCGGCGGCCATCCACATAACCAGGACACCCATGACCAAGAACGAGAAGGTGTTAAGAACATAAGAGAGTTCCGAAACCGGAGCCTCTTCGGCCAACGCCAGCACCGGCAATACGAGCAGTGCAGCAGACATCAGTGTGATACGAACCTTTTTCATGACGATTACCTCCTATCGTGTCGTCCTATTGATTGATTTAGAGAGATTCAGGGCCATTTTCGCCGGTACGAATTCTGATTGACTGCTCGACATCAGTGACAAAG
>PKTY01000103.1:1527-9682 GCA_002869725.1 Desulfuromonas sp.
TGAACGATTGACGCTACCTGATCGTCATTGACAACCAGGTCCAGTTTGATCTTCGGCAGAAAATCAACCTGATACTCGGCGCCACGGTAAAGCTCAGTGTGTCCTTTCTGACGCCCGAATCCGCGAACCTCGCTGACCGTCATGCCGCTGATGCCAAGATCGGTGATGGCGTTCTTGACGTCATCGAGCTTGAACGGCTTGATGATGCATTCAACTTTTTTCATGACTTTGCTCCTTTCCAGAGGCCAAAATAAATAAGCGCCAGGCCTGACCCGATACCTTCGGGCAGAACTGGCGCCTTTGCCAAACAACTTGTCCCCTGGGAACGCCTTTGTCCCCGTCGTGACGTACTAAGTGATTATGATTGTCGTATTACTTGCTGTTTCGATGTTCTGTTCTACTGTCTAAGCATAACATGTGCCAAGCCAATAAAACCCTAATAAATCAGGAAATTAACTCTTTATGCAGACCGTAAAAGGGCTCATTTTCCACATAGCTGCTCAATAAAAAAGCAGCAATCCGGTTACAGATTGCTCAACAGGCAGGCAACCGCACCCGGAAAACTGTCCCCTGACCGGGACTGCTGTCGATCAGAATCTCCCCACTGTACTCCCGGATGATATTTCTGCAGATATAGAGTCCGAGGCCCGTCCCTTCCCCTTCCGGTTTGGTTGTATAAAAGGCCTCGAAAATCTGCTCCTGCATTTCGGCCGGGATTCCCGGCCCGTCGTCGGCAACCGTCATTTCGACAACACTGTCCGCGCAATTTTTAGTCGAGACGGTGATCTGGCCTTGACCGATGGCCTGTGCGGCATTCATCACCAGATTGATCACGACCTGCTTCAATTTATTCTGATCAGCTTGAACCAAAGGGACCGGCGTATAATCAGTCTCAAGCTGTATCCCCTTTCGCTGTAGTTCATAGCGCACCAGTTTCAGAACATCCTCAACCACAGAATTCAGGTCGACCAGGCAACTCCGCGACGGGCGGTTACTGGAAAATGTCAGCAGTCCGCCTGTTAAAGTTTTCAGTCGCTCAACTTCAAGATCAATTTTTTCAACCATTTCGTCCTGAAAGGGACTCAGAGTCCCATCGCGGGAAAGGAGCTGGTTAGCATAGGCGATCATCGACAATGGGTTGTTGATTTCATGAGCAATCCCTGCGGTCAGTCGACCCAGTTCGGCAAGCTTTTCCGACTGGATCGACTGGTCGAGTAGCCGTCTAAATTCGGTAACATCTTCAACAATCACGACTACACCCGTCACTTCATCGCCATCGCGCAATGGAGCAAGGCGTCGCTTCTGAAAACGTATGTTGCCGTCATTGTTGCGATGAGCAAGCCGCAGCTTTTCTACGGAACCACCGTCAAGGACCCGGCGAATCCGATCGACCACACCTTCTTTAAGAAGATTGGGGAACAGCTTGGGAAGAATGGACCCGATTGCTTTATCCGCAGCGATACCACTCATTTCGGCCATAGCCCGGTTCCACGAAGTGATCCGCAGCCGGGTATCGATGGTGTAGATGCCAAGGTTGACACTCTTCAGCAGGCGCTCGTTAAACTGGTTAACCTGCCGGTACTGTTCCGAAACAGAATGGAGTCGCTGATAAAGCCGCGCGTTATCGATGGCGATAGCAGCCTGTCGACCGAGAGTCATCAAAGGTTCGATGTCCGTTTCGGTAAAAGCTCCGGGACGCTGGCTTTCAACATTGAAGACACCAACCAGACGTTCCTTGCTGATAAGAGGAACAGCCAATTCGCTTAAAGCACCGGGAATTCCCGGGACATAATCAGGATGCTGGCGGACATCTTCGACCAGGATCGGTTGACGCAAAGCGGCAACCCGTCCCGTGATCCCCTGGCCAATGGCGATCGGCCCCATCGCCTGATCGGCATAACCATAGGCGGCACCAGTCAACAGCTGGTTCTTCTGATCGTCAAGCAGACGGATGATGGCGTTCTCAAAATGGAAAACTTCGCGGACGATGCAGAGGATCCGTTCGAGAAGCTCATCGAGATCGACGGTCGAGGCCAACTCCGCGCCAATTTCAATAAGAGCCTTAAGCAGTCGCGACGACTTGTCGTCTGCTACCGATATGGACGAGAGAGTATTCATCGAAACAACTGTCACGCATATCTCATGCCATCCGGTTTTGCCTGTGCAATACCCTGATTATTCATGCTATTTATCGACAGCACACAGCGCGACAGCCAATTTTGCTCGAAAACAGCTCCACTCATGCTTAAATTTTAGCCAGGCGGAGCCTGTTGCAGGGCACATAAATCCTTGAGTTACACAGCAAATTTGCATATACTGATCTCACTTTGATCGGCTTGATCAGCTCTCTGCCCTGTGCGTGCGGTTACCATGCCCACGCGGAATAATTTGAGAACGGGAACGCTTCCTTGAGCGCGGTGAGCCAGCCCACCCTGAAGTGGGACGCCTGAAGCTCTCAAAAGTGAACCCACCTAGTTGGCCATCGTTGTGCGGCCAAGAACCCACGGCAGGTGTGGAGGGCGTAAGGTAAAGGCGTCGGCCGGTCCGACGCCTTTACAATTTGCGCGTGACAATTCTCAAGGATCAGCCATTTTTCTCTCCTGACCCTCTACTCAAAGATCACTCAACGAGTTAATTGAACAACTCATGACCGACACTCAGAGCGATATCAAACGCGTTTCGATCGACGACCGGGAATTTGTCCTGGTCGGTACGGCTCATATTTCCCAGGATTCCGTCGATACCGTCCGCCAGGTTATCGAACAGGAAGCACCGGATACCGTTTGTGTCGAGCTCGATGAACAACGCTATCGGGCACTGAGCAATCCCCGCCACTGGGAATCCCTCAACCTGATCCAGGTGCTGCGCAAAGGTCAGGCGCCTTTTCTCCTCGCTAATCTCGCCCTTGCCTCATTTCAGAAGCGGATGGGATTGCAGACCGGTGTCAAACCAGGAGCCGAACTCGCTGCAGCGGCAGAGATGGCTTCCCAGAGCGGACTGGAACTGCGTCTGGTCGATCGCGAGATTCGCACTTCACTTTTGAGGGCCTGGCGCAAAGCAGGACTCTGGAAGAAGATGAATCTGCTAGCCACCCTTCTGGCCAGCATGTTTGAGAGACAGGAGTTGAGCGAAGAGGAGTTGGCAAAACTGCGGCAGACCGACACCCTTTCAGCGATGCTCGACGAAATGGGACAGGTGTTGCCGACAGTCAAGACCATTCTGGTCGATGAGCGCGACAGCTATATGGCCAACCTGATACGTCGTTCCCCCGGACGCAAAGTGGTCGCCGTGGTCGGGGCAGCCCACCTCCCCGGGATCGAAGGCAAACTGCACCGCAACTTCTCCGACGAAGAGATTGCCGAACTATCAGTCGTCCCGGAGAAGACCCGCTTTTCAAAACTGGCCCCCTGGCTGATTCCGGGAGTCGTCGTCGCCCTTTTCATCCTGGGTTTCTTCTACGGCGACAAGCAGGTTCTGGCCAATGCAGCCATCGCCTGGATTATTGCCAATGGCCTGCTTTCGGCCCTCGGTGCACTACTCGCCCTCGGTCACCCACTGACCATCATCACCGCATTTATCGCTGCCCCGATTACTTCGCTCAACCCGACGATCGGGGCCGGCTTCGTAACCGGGCTGGTCCAGGCAATTCTCACTCCGCCTCAGGTACAAGACCTTGAAAAGGTCGCCGATGACATCGCCAATCCGTCAGGTTGGTGGCGCAACCGTCTAACCCGGGTGCTGCTGGTCTTTTTCTTCTCTTCCTTGGGCTCGGCCATCGGCACGGTGGTCGCCTTCGGCTGGCTGAAAAACTTGCTTTAGCTTACAAGGGGCTCATGGACTGGAAGCGTTTTTTTGACAACCTGGGGATGAACGGCACCCGCTGGCAGTGGCGCATGATGCGCTGGGAGCGCAATCTGCAATCTCTGATGCGCGGTGAGTCCTTCGAAGGACAGTGGTCGGTCACCAAGATCCTGCTTGCCACCAACCTTCTGTTGTTCGGTCTGATGGTCGTACAAGGTGCTCTGGGTGGCTTGGGCATGAGCAGCCTATTTCGCCCGAGCGGCTACCTGCTGATCCACGCCGGCGGCCAGTACTGGCCACTGGTCTTGGCTGAACATGAGTGGTGGCGCTGTATTACCTATGCCTTTGCTCATGGCGGCCTGATTCATATCGCGTTCAACATGATGGTTCTGTACCAGATCGGCCCGATGATCGAACAGGAGATCGGCGCTCTGCGCTACATCACCCTGTACATCCTCACAGCCCTGAGCGCCACCCTGCTTGGCTTCGCCTGGCAACTGTTCTACCTCAAGCACTGGGTGACTGTCATCGGCGCTTCCGGATCGCTGTTCGGCTTGATCGGCTTTGCCATCACTTACTACCACCGGGTCGGTGGCCCGGCGGCCCACAATTTTCGCAACCACATGCTGCGCTGGTCGGCCATCGCCTTCGTTTTCGGTCTTGTGGTCGGCGCTGACAATGCAGGACACGCCGGCGGGGCGCTCGGCGGGGCGCTGCTCGGATTGATTCTCCCTTTGGGGATTCGTGGTCGCCAAGCTTTGCGTCCGATATTCAATTCCCTGGGGGGGATTTGTATTCTGGCAACCTTCGCCAGTCTCTTATTGATGGTCGGGTCCTGGTTCTAACGAGAGGCCAACCAAACAAGATGATAAGCTACAGAAACAGGCGATAGGCCTGATTCTTGGTCTCCTCGACATAACGGTAACCGATTCCGCCAAGCACTTTGACAAGTTCTTCTTCAGAATCACCAGGGATTTCCAGCCCAACCAGTACACGACCAAAATCCCCTCCCTGCATGCGATAGTGAAACAGCGAGATGTTCCAGTCGGCCCCGACCGCGCCAAGAAAACGCGCCAGAGCACCGGGCCGTTCCGGGAACCAGAAACGGAACAGTCGCTCGTTGGCTACTCCGGATGATCGACCGCCAACCATATAGCGGACATGGGTTTTGGCCAGTTCGTCATCGGTGAGGTCGATGGAGTTGAACCCGGCACGAGCCAACTCCTCCATGAATGCGTAACGCTGTTCAGCGCCGCTGATCGCGATTCCGACGAAAATATGGGCGGATTCACGTCCGGCGAGCCGGTAGTTGAACTCCGTGATGTTACGCTCGCCGACCAGTTCGTTGCAGAACCGCCGTAGAGAACCGGGTTTTTCCGGGATGGTCACTGCGAACAAAGCCTCCTGCTTCTCGCCGATCATGGTCCGCTCGGCTACATAGCGCAGACGTTCGAAGTTCATGTTGGCCCCGGAGTTAATCGCCACCAGGGTCTGGCCCGTTACGCCACGTTCCCGGACATACTTTTTTAGCCCAGCCAGAGCTAGAGCACCGGCCGGTTCGACAATCGTCCGGGTCGCCTGATAGACACTCTTGATTCCGCTGCAGATTTCGTCGACATCGACCCGTACGATTTCATCGACCAGCTGTCGACAAAGGGAAAATGTCAACCGACCGACCTCGCGCACTGCCACCCCATCGGCAAAAATCCCAACCGATTCGAGACGCACCCGGCGTCCTGCTTCCAAAGAGCGCGCCATAGCATCGCTGTCGACCGGCTCGACCCCGATCACGCGAATTTCCGGTCGCAGCGCCTTGACAAATGCAGCAACTCCTGCAAGCAGGCCGCCACCTCCCACCGGGACAAAAACGGCATCCATATTTCCGGACGTCTGTCTCAGCAGTTCATCTGCCACTGTCCCCTGCCCGGCAATGACCAACTCATCATCGAATGGCGGGATAAAGATCTTGCCCGAACTCGCCGCCAATTCAGCACAATACTCAGCAGCCTCAGAATAGTTGTCACCATGCAACACCACCTCCGCATCAAAAGATCGGACTGCCGCCACCTTGATGGCCGGAGTGGTCACCGGCATGACGATAGTGGTCGTGATGCCGAGTCTGCGCCCGGAGAAAGCGACTCCCTGGGCGTGATTACCAGCGGATGCGGTAATCACGCCACGGCTCCGCTCATCAGCAGAGAGATGAGCGATACGGTTATAGGCTCCGCGAAGTTTGAACGAAAAGACCGGCTGCAGGTCTTCACGTTTAAGCAGGACCCGGTTTCCCAGTTGTCGGGAGAGGACCGGGGATTCTTCAAGGGGAGTTTCAATGGCTGCTTCATAGACTTTGGAGGTCAAAATCATCCGCAAGAGTTTCTGCATCGTCTCGTCTCGTGATTGAAGTTGAAATTGACTGTGAGAATAAGCGCTTCCCGAGTCCAGTTCAAGAAAAAGGGGATCATCAGCCAAGGGCATTACCTGCAGTTAATTATCGACAACTGTATACAGTTTGGCTATACTTCTGGACCAGTTTGATGCTGAATTTAAGAGATTCGCAGCCCCCATTTCATTTAAAGGAGAGATGTCATGCCGGAGTTTTATTACCAGAATCCCTTCCCTGTCCGTGAGGACAAGACCAGCTACTACAAGATCGAAGGCTCGGAGAAGTATGTCAGTGTCGAGAACTTCGCCGGGCAGGAAGTCCTGCGCGTCTGTCCCGAGGCTTTGACCATCCTCGCCAACCAGGCGATGAAGGATGTCTCGTTCCTGCTGCGCAAGGAACATAATGAGCAGGTCGCAAAGATCATGATGGACCCCGAGGCCTCCCGCAACGACAAAGGAGTCGCCATGGCCTTCCTGCGCAACGCCATGGTCGCCGCCCAATTCGAGTTGCCGACCTGCCAGGATACCGGCACCGCCACCGTGGTCGCCAAGAAGGGCCAGCAGATCTGGACCGGCGTCAACGATGAGGAATACATCTCAAAGGGTGTCTTCAAAACCTACACCGAGGAGAACCTGCGCTACAGCCAGACGGTAGCTCTCGACATGTACAAAGAGAAGAACACCGGCACCAACCTGCCGGCACAGATCGACCTTTACGCCACCGAAGGCAGTGCCTACAAGTTCCTGTTCATCGCCAAAGGCGGCGGTTCCGCCAACAAGACCACACTCTACCAGGAGACCAAAGCGCTGCTCACCCCCGAGAAGCTCTTCGATTTCCTGGTCGCCAAGATGAAAACCCTCGGCACCGCAGCCTGTCCTCCCTACCACCTCGCCTTCGTTATCGGCGGCACCTCGGCCGATGCAGTGATGAAGACTGTTAAGCTGGCGACCGCCAAGGAGCTCGACGGCCTGCCGACAGAAGGGAACGAACATGGCCAGGCCTTCCGCGACATCGAGATGGAGCAGAAACTGCAGAAAGCCGCTCAGGAACTCGGCATCGGCGCTCAGTTCGGCGGCAAGTATTTCACCCACGATGTGCGCGTAATCCGGCTGCCGCGCCACGGCGCCTCCTGCCCGCTGGGCATGGCCGTCTCCTGCTCGGCCGACCGCAATATCAAGGCCAAAATCACCAAGGACGGCCTTTTCGTTGAAGAGATGGACCGTGATCCGGGGCGCCTGCTGCCGGAACAGTACCGCATGGCCAAGCATGAGCACGGCACCAAAGTCGATCTCAACCAGCCGATGGAAAACATCCTGGCCGAACTGACCAAACTGAAAGTTGGAGACGCCCTGCTTCTGAACGGCACCATCGTGGTCGGCCGCGACATCGCCCACGCCAAGTTCAAGGAGATCCTCGACTCCGGACAACCGATTCCCGAATACCTCAAGAAGCACCCGATCTATTATGCCGGCCCGGCCAAGACCCCGGCCGGCAAGCCGTCCGGCTCCTTCGGCCCGACCACGGCAGGACGCATGGACTCCTATGTCGGCCTGCTGCAGGAGAATGGCGGGTCCATGGTGATGATCGCCAAGGGGAACCGCTCCCAGCAGGTCACCGACGCCTGCGCCAAGAACGGCGGTTTCTACCTCGGCTCCATCGGTGGCCCGGCTGCACTGCTCGCCGAGGAGAACATCAAGAAGGTCGAGTGCATCGACTTCCCCGAGCTCGGCATGGAGGCGGTGTGGAAAATCGAGGTCGAGGACTTCCCGGCCTTCATCCTGGTTGACGACAAGGGCAACGACTTCTTCAAAAAGCTTGGTCTGTAACAGAGTCAATACTCACATACAACATCAAAAAAGCCCCGCAGTCGCGGGGCTTTTTTGATGAAAACCTCAAGTATCAACTGAGACCGCCATCAGTCGGACACCAAAGGCCAGAGAGCAGACGCCCAGACATAGCCTGTCAGCAGCA
>PKTY01000088.1 GCA_002869725.1 Desulfuromonas sp.
CTGTGGCACACAAAGGTTGTGCCATGACGTCCCGTGACACATTGTTAGCAACCCTATATTGTCGATGCCATTGCTGATAAATGTTACTTGATTAATTCTTTTAATTATCTGAAATAAATCAATAAATAACGTCAAAGCCTGCCATGGTTGATAGAGTTATTTTGTGATTAATTGTGTTTAAATTAGTTGGCACGAATATTGACTATATTGCTAGCGCTGGTAGAGTTGCTGAGGAATCAAAATGGTAAACAATCTCTCATTTTTGGGGACCGAGAGAACTATCCGGGGGTAGAGTGAGAAAGGTAGGAAGTCAATGCGATTTACGGTGAAAAACAAGATGTTTGGCATCGGGGTGATGGCCGTGGCGGGCTTGCTGGTTCTGTTCGTTGCCAATTACTGGGCAGGGAGCGTTGTACGTACCGAGCAATCTAGTGCTCAGGAACATAACAACGAATTGCTCATGATGCATGAAACAGACCTTGCTCAGCATGAACTGATGCTGGCTGCAATGGACTCCATCATCGATAAGGATGCCGGCAAGATCCTGCCGGAGCGCTTAGACACAATCAACGAAACGACATCTTACCTTGCGGAACAGGGGCCAGTTATCCAGAAAATGGCCGATACGCCTGCCATGCAAAGTGCTGCCAGGGAGTTTTCGGAGCAGGTTAAAAATTTGAGCCAGGGGATTAAGAGTGACTTGACCTTATTGATTGAGTATTATGGCATTAATTTTAAACGGATCGAGTCGGAATTCGACAAGATGGACGATGCCATTGATCAGCAGGCCGGGTTGGCTGAAGAGGCTCTTACGATTCTGGAAAACGAAGTGATGAACCGCTTAAGAGGTCGGGCGACCGCTGAACTTGCTGAACAGGATGAGTTGCTTATGTCAACCCAGCTAGCTGTTAAAGAGCTGGTGTTGGCGGCGATGGATTCAATCATTGATCGCCATGAAGGAAAAATTAGCGATGAGCGTGTAGAGATCATCAATAACTCTATCGACCAAATCCGCCAAAATATGTCCGCCTTGCAAAGTACCGCTTCAGGTGTAGGGCAAGGGGCAAGTTATGACAGGTTTGAGCGAGGGTTTGTTGCCTTGCAGACCTCTGTTCAGCAAGAACTTCCGACGCTGATCGAAACGAGTGCTGTCAAGCTGACGGAATTGGATCAAGCCTTTGACGAAATCGACGACCGGCTGGATCAAGAAAGTAAGGCTCTTGCTGCCGCGTTGGAGACACTGGAAGAGATTGTTCGTGGAGAAGTCGAGGCCGCCAATGCCGACTTGATAGCGACCATGGAGATGTCCAACACGGTCGGTATCATCGTTTTCGTCGCGACATTGCTGGCGCTGCTGCTCACCTTAATCGTTGTTACACGCAGTATTCTTCGACCTCTTAGTCAGGCCGTCGATGTGTCACGAAAACTCGCCCTGGGCGACCTCGACATGGAGATTGAGGTGAACAGCCAGGATGAAACAGGTGAATTGCTGCAATCGATGAAGGAGATGGTTGCATCCAGCCGGGAAGTTGCGTCTCTGGCCGGTCAGGTTGCCAAGGGGAACCTGATGGTCACTATAAAGGAACGGTCAGAAAATGACCTTCTGCTGCAATCTTTGGGAGATATGGTGGTCAGGCTGCGTGATGTGATCGGTCAGGTCCGTGGTGCTGTGGAGAACGTCTCCTCCGGGTCCCAGGCTATGAGTGCCTCCAGTGAGGAGATGTCGCAAGGGGCTTCCGAGCAGGCCGCTGCGGCTGAAGAAGCCTCCTCCAGTATCGAGCAGATGACGGCCAACATTCGACAAAACGCCGACAACGCCATGCAGACAGAGAAGATTGCCCTGGAAGCCGCCAAGGATGCCCTGAATGGCGGGGAGTCCGTTGGAAAAACCGTTGCGGCCATGAAAGAGATCGCCGACAAGATCATGATCATTGAAGAGATTGCCCGACAGACCAACCTGCTGGCTCTCAATGCCGCCATCGAAGCGGCCAGGGCTGGTGAACATGGCAAGGGCTTTGCGGTCGTCGCAGCCGAGGTGCGCAAACTTGCCGAGCGTAGTCAGGTTGCCGCTGGCGAGATCAACGACCTGTCTTCAAAGAGCGTTGACGTTGCAGAAAAGGCCGGTCGACTTCTCGACTCCCTGGTTCCTAACATCCAGAAGACAGCAGAGTTGGTTCAGGAGATCAGTGCGGCCAGTCGTGAGCAGGATGCCGGCGCCGAGCAGATCAACAAGAGCATTCAGCAGCTCGATGCTGTCATCCAGCAGAATGCTTCAGCGTCGGAGGAGATGGCGAGTACTGCCGAAGAACTTTCCGGCCAGTCCGAGCAGTTGGCAGAGATGATTTCGTTTTTCGTTATGGATGCAGGCAGCTCTTCAGCAACCCGCCAGACGAGTCAGAAGTTCGATGTACCGAAGAAGTCAGCTCAGCCAAAAATTGGGCACATGTCCAGACAGGGTAATAATCCCGCGACAGACGTGCACTTCGAGACCAGAAAGAAGGACGATCTCGACAGTGAGTTCGAAGCCTATTAAGAGGAGATGATATGACCGAAACGATGGCCAGAACGGCCCAATATGTCACCTTTGCCCTGGGCGGCGAGCTGTTCGGAGTCGAAGTCAACCGAACCCGCGAGATTTTAAGCCTGATACCGGTCACCAGTGTGCCGCAGACCCCGGACTACATGCTGGGCGTGATCAACCTGCGCGGCCAGGTGGTGCCGGTGATCGACATGCGTCTCAAGCTTGGCATGCCACAGGCCGAGGCGACCCAGGACACCTGCATCATCGTGCTTGAGGTGCAGGTCGATGAAGAGACTCTGGTGGTCGGCGCCCAAGCTGATGCTGTGCGCGAAGTGCTGGAGATCAACCTCGACCAGATCGAGCCACCTCCGCGACTGGGGACCAAGCTCAAAACCGAGTACATTCGCGGTATGGGCAAGGTTGATGAACAGTTCATGATCCTGCTCGACATCGACCGGGTGTTCAGCAGCGATGAGCTGGCCCTGGTGCAGGATATTGGTGAACTGGACTTGCCGGAATCCGAGCATGGAAAAGAACGGCAAGAAGCTTAGGTCGGGCCATGATCAAATATGGTGACAAAGTCATAATTCGCGACGGCAGCAGACTCGACGGTTGCGTTGGAATTGTTTACAAGCTGGTTGATGACCAGCAGGCCCATGTGCTGCTGGACCGGGAAGTGGTTTGGCCGATCAGGATCAAGGATTTGGAGGTCATGTCAGATTCCGCAGAGTCTGGCGGGGGCTAGGTTCTTCAACTTCCAGCAGCGACTTGCAGAGCAGAACAGAGATCGGGCATTGGACATGATCATCTCGGGGCAGGGAAAAAAGGCAGGTAAGCCCGCCAAAAAGTACAGCCAGGCGGCGCGTCTGCATGATGTTATCAGGATTCTCGAGGCACGCTACGGTGCTTCGGTAGATGAACTGGCCACCGAGTGTTGTGTAACCAGACGCACGGTCTATCGCGACCTTCAGGCGATTAGCGATGCCGGGTACCCGCTGGTCGGCGAGCGCCAGGATGACGGGGTGGTGATCTACCGGTTTATTACCGGATTCAAGCAGGCACCGCCGATCACTTTCTCCCTGGAAGAGCTGATGACCTTGCACCTCTGTCGCGGGCAGCTCTCTTTCCTGGCGGGGACCCCATTTCAGGACGATTTAGACGCCATCTTTTCCCGAATCCATTCCAGTTTGCCGCCGCGCAGTGTTGCCCACCTTGAGCGGATTGCCGAAACCGGAGCCCCAAAGTTTCAAGGAGGGCATGACTACTCCAAAAAGCGCGACCTTTTGAGTGCGTTGCGTCGGGCCCTGCTGTTCCAGAACCGCGTTGATCTCACGTACAAGCCGGCCAAGAGGTCCAGCGAAGTCTATCGCTTCGACCCCTATCGGTTGCTGTTCTTCGATGGAGCTCTTTATGTGGGTGGATACGCCCACAATCGCCAGGGGTTGCGCCTTTTTCTGGTCGACCGCCTGCTTAATGTCAGCGTGCTTGATGAGCGTTTCGAGGTTCCGGAGGGGTTCACCACAGAGCAGTTGACGGGTCATGCCTTCGGCCTGATCGACGAGCAGCTTTTCGCCTTGAAAATCAGGTTCAGTCGGGAAGTTGCCTATCTGATCGCTGAGCGGATCTGGGCTCCCGACCAGAGCCTGGTTGAAAACTCCGACGGCAGCCTGACCCTCGAATTCAGCGCCAGTGGCGAACGGGAGATTCTCGCCTGGCTCTATTCCTACCTGCCCCACGTTGAAGTGCTGGCCCCAGTTGAACTGCGGCACAAATTCCACCAGGGGATCGACCAGGCTCACAATCAGAGCCAACAGGCACAATTCTGATCCCCAGCTGCTTACCTAGTGCAGTTGCTTAAAATTCGATGGGCTGCCAGAGCGCTCAGGATTCGACTTTTTCCCACCAGGGATGGTCGTCATCATCATGACTATGGCGAACTCTCTGAGCAGGACACTCCTGACGTCCTGGGCAGTTGTGGCGTCGGCAGGGTTCGATATGGATGGTGACATCGGTCCCCTGGATCTGATCGGCAATCCTTTGTTCCAGGTGGTCGGTGATGTTGTGGGCCTCTTCGACTGAGAGGTGTTTGCAGACGGTCAGATGAAAGTCGACCATCTTCTGGGAACCGGCCCGGCGGGTCCGCAGGTTATGATAACCAAACAGGTCGTGCTTGTGATCCTCGATCAGGGCCTCAATTTCAGAGCGGACCTGGTCGGGCAGCTGCTCGTCGAGGACATCACCAAGTCCTCGACGCAAAAGCCGTAGGGCCTCGAATAGAATGTACCCGGCGACCAGCAGCGACATCACCGGATCGATCCAGGCCAGATCGAAAAGAGTCAGGACCACCAGTCCGGCCAGCAGCGCCAGGTTGGTGTAGACATCCATGGCAAAATGGAGCGAATCGGCTTCGAGGGCCGATGAGTCGGTTTCTGTAGCGACCTTGCGCAGGTAGCGGCTCAGGAACCAGGAGACAGTCATGCTCGCCGCCATCACCAGGATGCCGCTGGACGGGCTCACCACCTCGCTTTTCTCGACAATCCGTTGCAGTGCCTCGTAGATGATCCAACAGCCTGATCCTGCGATGATCAGTGCCTGAAAGATGGTCGCCAGGGTCTCGAACTTGCCATGGCCATAGGGGTGACATTGGTCAGCGGGTTGTTCGGCATGCTGGATGGCCAGCAGGTTGACAGCTGACATCAGGATATCGAGAACCGAGTCGATGGCCGAAGAGAGGATGGCGAGGCTTCCGGTCAGCAAACCGGTCGCCAGTTTGGCGACGGCCAGGGTGACGGCGGCAAAAATCGAGGTACGGGCGGCCCTGATCTTACGGGCGCTGACACTCATCAGGCCGGTCCGGGTTCGTCGAGGGGACATTCGGCGCGCCACCGGTCGAAGCCGCCGTTTTCAATAGCCCAGAACGATTCGATTCTTGCCGCATAGTAATCGAGGTCGTTGCAGGCTTTGGCAACCTCTGCAGCTTTCTGATCCGAGACAAGCCGCTGCTTGTTGAGGAAGGCGTAACAGGTAGCCACCCCGTCGAGGATGTCGCCCAGTTCGGCCCGGTTCGGTTCCAATGTACGGATAATGTACCAGTGCCCGGCAAACTGTCGGACCTGATCGGCATCGACCAGGAAAATATTGGCTTGGCGATCGCCAATGATAAATTCGCGCAGAAAGTAGTCGGCGCCGTGACAAAGCTCCCCGGCCCTTTCCGGTTCCAGGCCGTTCTGTTTGGTCAGGTGCTGGAGCAGGTGTTTAAGCAGGTCGGTGCAGAGCTTGTCGACGCGTACCTCATCGTCGAGAGAGCCGATATGAAAAGCGGATTTGTCGAGCCCTTTGAGCAGGGGGGAAACGGTAGATTGTGCTGTCATGCTCTGATCCTATGCAGTGGAGTCATCGATTTAGAAACAGTAATCCAGGTGTTGTGAAGATGCAACTACCAGCAGGGTCTTAATGCGTATTAGCTGTTTACACCCGGAAAAAGGTTTTGTTAACATAACCCTTGGATTTTCAGAGATGAACCGACAGACCGACGACCCTGCAACGGGTTGTTTTTTTTAAGGAACCAGGCACGATGGCCAAGACCACGCAGATGATGCAGCAATATCTCGAGATCAAGGCGGATTATCCGGATGCGATTCTGTTTTTCCGCCTCGGTGATTTTTACGAGATGTTCATGGACGACGCCGTGGTCGCTTCGAAGGTTCTCGATATCACCCTGACCTCACGCAACAAAGGAGCTGACCAAGAGATCCCGTTGTGTGGAATTCCTTTTCACAGTTGTCAGCCCTATATCGCCAAACTGATCCAGCATGGCCACAAGGTGGCGATCTGCGAACAGGTGGAAGACCCGAAAGTCGCCAAAGGGATTGTCAAGCGCGAGGTGGTGCGGGTGGTGACTCCCGGACTGGTGGTCAACACCGAAACCCTCGATCCGCTGCGCAACAACTATCTGTTGGCCATTGCCCCCTGCGAGCAGTCCTGCTGGGGGGTCGGCACGGTCGATATCACCACCGGAGAATTTCGGATCACCCAGCTCGATGGTCTCGATGCCCTGAGTGGCGAACTGATGGCGCGCGACCCGGCCGAAGTGCTTCTTCCCGATGGGGAGTCGGGCGACCAACTCCTCGGCTCAATTGAACACTCCCTGCGTGGGAGGATCATCAACCGTCTTCCCGAGTGGACCCTGGCCGACGACCGGGCTTGCCATCTTCTTCAGCAGTTTTTCCCGGATGGTTCCCTCGAAGGGTTCGGTTGTCATGCCCTGCCCGGGGCGGTGCGGGCGGCTGGGATGGTCCTTCATTACCTCGAACAGACGCGCCAGAGCGAAGTTTCCCACCTGCAGGCACCGCGTACCTACCACGTTCGCGACTTCATGGTCCTCGATGATTTCACCCGGCGCAACCTCGAACTGACCGCCACTCTTCACGAAGGCGGACGGCGTGGGTCGCTGCTCGGCACCCTCGACCGTACCCGAACGTCCATGGGTGCCCGCCATCTTCGGCACTGGATCACTCACCCCCTGGTCGACCTGGAGCGCATCGCAGGGCGTCACACGGCGATCGAGGAGTTGGTTGAAGAGAGCCAGAGGCGGGATGAGCTGCGCGGACTGCTCGAAGGGATTCACGACCTCGAACGGCTCAATGGCCGAATCGCTATGGCCACCGGCAATGCCAAGGACCTGGTGGCGCTTAAGCTCTCCTTGGAGCGCCTGCCGGCGATCAGAACCCAGCTCGCGGAGTTGGGTAGTCCCCTGCTTGCCGAGCTCTTCGCAGGGATCGAACCGATGCGCGACATCGTCGACCTGATCGGCCGTGCGATCGTCGACGACCCGCCGTTTGTGCTGCGTGAGGGGGGGCTGATCAGGGCGGGCTACCATCAAGAGCTCGACGAGTTACGTCAGATCAGCCGCGAAGGGAAGGGGTGGATTGCGCGCCTTGAGCAGGAAGAGAAGGCCCGCACCGGCATCCCCTCTCTTAAGGTCCGCTTCAACCGGGTGTTCGGCTACTACATCGAGGTGACCAAGACCCATCTCGATCGGGTTCCCGACGACTACCAGCGCAAGCAGACTCTGGCCAATGCCGAGCGCTTTATTACCCCGGCCCTCAAGGAGTACGAAGAGAAGGTGCTCGGTGCCGAGGAAAAGGTGGTCGAAATTGAGTACGACCTGTTCCAGTCGGTGCGCCGCCAGGTGGCCGCCGAGGGAGGGCGCATCCAGACCGTTGCCGATCGGCTGGCGACCCTCGATGTACTGCTCGGCCTGGCGGAGCTGGCCCATGAGCGTCGTTACTGCAGGCCGCTCATGGACGATACGACTGAACTGATCATTGAAGAAGGGCGGCATCCTGTCATCGAGACCATGACACTCGGTGAGCGGTTTGTCCCCAACGACGTGCAGATGGACACCGTCCAGAACCAGATCCTGATCATTACCGGGCCGAACATGGCCGGAAAATCGACCTTCATGCGTCAGGTGGCGCTGATTGTGCTGATGGCACAGATCGGCAGCCTGGTGCCGGCGAAAAGGGCAAAAATCGGTCTGGTTGACCGGATTTTTACCAGAGTTGGCGCCAGTGACA
>PKTY01000397.1 GCA_002869725.1 Desulfuromonas sp.
TATTCTCAGTTACCACACCGAAATTGTCATGCGTCACTACCGTCTTTCCCAGGATGTTTATGTTGAGATGTTCGCCGATGAGGCGATCCTGTTCGTTGCTAATCTCGATGTCATGCTGACGGTCAACGCGGCGGCCGCTGAACTCTTTGAGGCCGCCCGTTCCGTTCTTGCCGACCGACCTTTCACGCGCGGCGAGTGCACCAGTTTTCTGCTCGACACTTACGACATGACTCCCGATCAAGCGGAACGGCAGACCCTGTCGCTACTCTCTTTTGGGCTGCGTAACCACATCGTGATCAAAAAGGGTGATCCCTGCCAATGACCATCGACAAACAATCAAGGCTGGCGGTCAATCCTAATTTGGTGCTGCGTATTGAGGATGACGATTGTGGACTGTTATTTGATCCCGACAGCGGCCAGGTTCAGATTCTCAACGAAACCGCCATTCATATCCTGCAGCAGCTCGATGGACAACGCACCCTGCAGGAGATTCTCGACCACCTTCCCGAGACATACTCCGACATTCCGGCTGAAGCTCACCAGCAGGTCTTGACCCTGCTCGACCACCTGGCCCGACTTAAGGCCGTCGGGTCCTGGGAGCCCGCTTGATGCCATTGCGAGTCATGCGTACGCCGCGCTCCCTCGATCTCGAAATTACAAGTCGTTGCAATCACAACTGTTGCTACTGTTACTACCTGAACAACGACGGGGTGGACTATACCGACCTCCCTACAGTGGCCTGGCTCGATTTCTTCTCGGAACTCTCCACCCACCGGGTGATGAGCGTCAGCCTCTGCGGTGGGGAACCGTTGATGCGCAGGGATTTCCTGACCATTATCGACGGAATCGTTGCCAACCAGATGCGTTTCGATCTTTTGACCAACGGTAGCCTGATGACCGAGGCGATCGCCTGCCACCTCAAGGCGACCGGCCGCTGCGATATGATTCAGGTCTCCCTGGATGGTTCATCGGCGGGGATTCACGAATTGCTGCGTGGCGAAGGCACCTTCGGACCGGCCTTGCGGGCGATCCGGCTGCTTAAGGAATACGAACTGCCTGTGACGGTACGTACGACGGTTCATCCGGGGAATATCGATGACTTGCCGGCAGTGGCCGCTCTGCTGCTCGACGATCTGGGACTGCAGAGCTTCAGTACCAATGCAGCCTCTGCTCTTGGCAGCTATGGCAAGTATGGTCAGGATATTCTGCTCAATCCGCAGCAGCGGCTGAAAGCCATGAAACAACTTGTCGACCTTGAACGACGTTATCCGGGCCGAATCCTGGCCAACGCCGGGACGCTGGCCGACTGGAAGTCGCTCAAGGCCATGGAGGGGGCGCGGCAAACGGGTCAGCCGATTCCCGGCCGAGGCAAATTGGTTGGTTGCGGCTGCATCTACCAACGACTGGCTGTCCGCGCCGACGGCGCTTACGTTCCCTGCGTCATGCTGCCGCAGATGGTGCTGGGACATATCGGACAGGACAGGTTGGGCGAAGTCTGGACGAAGGCACGCCTGCTTGAGCAGATGCGCAGGCGGGTCGACATCCCACTGTCCCGCTTCGAGACGTGTGCCGACTGCGACTGGCAACTGAGCTGCACCGGCAATTGCCCAGGAACAGCGTTCAGCATGACCGGCCAGATTGATGTGCCCTGTCCGGAAAGCTGTCTGAAACGGTTTGAAGAATCCCTGGCCGAACACGGGGATTCCTTGCGGAGCCACCTATGAGCGGCATTCCTCCCCTCAAGACGATCTATGCCTATCTGACCAGTGGTTGCAACTGTGCATGCCGTCACTGCTGGATCGTCGAGAAAGGTCGCCAGGGGCATGGTCGGCTCCTCGATGTCGCAGCACTCAGGCACGCCATCGAACAGGCCCTGCCGCTCGGACTGAAGTCGATCAAGTGGACCGGCGGCGAACCGACTCTGCATCCGCAGTTCATCGAGTTCCTCGAACTGCAGTCGTCTTACCAGCTATCCGGGGTCGTCGAGACCAACGGCATGCTGATATCCCGTGAACTTGCCAGGGTAATGCGCGACAGCGGGGTGCGCAACATCTCGGTTAGCCTCGACGGGGCCACAGCGGAGGTTCACGATGAGATTCGTGGTGTCGCGGGAGGATTCGAGAAGACCGTCTCCGGTATCAACGCCCTGGTGGCGGCGGGCTGCCACCCGGAGTTGATCCTGACCCTGCAGCGCAGCAACCTTGATCAGCTTACCGATTTTCTAAGGCTGGCCTCGCAGCTTGGAGCCGGGAATGTCAAGCTCAACGTGGTACAGCCGATGCTCCGGGGGAGCGCGCTTGAGGAGGAGGGTGAGACGCTCTCGATTGCCGAGCTGCTCGATCTCGCCCAATGGCTGCGCTCCGGACAGGTCGAACAGGGGGGGATGCCGGTCAATCTCGACCTGCCGCCAGCGTTCCGACCGCTGGGGGCGATTGTTTCGGGAGCGGACAGCGGCCTGTGCGACATTCTGCACATCCTCGGAGTGATCCCGGATGGTAAGTACGCTCTATGCGGCATCGGCCAGCATGTCGACGCGCTGGTCATGGGGGATGTCATCAGCGCGTCCCTGGACGATGTCTGGAGCCGGAATCCTGTCCTCTGCGCCCTGCGGGATGGTTTGCCGGCACAGCTGAAAGGGGTCTGCGCGAGCTGCCTCATGAAAGGGGCTTGTCGCGGCAACTGCATCGCCGTTAATTTCCAGGGAAACAACGACCTGTTCGCCCCCTTCTGGTTCTGCCAGAGGGCCTATGAGCAGGGTCGGTTCCCTGCAACCCGCCTAAAGGGTGGGGGCACGCGAACTGCTTGGCCTGAACAGCCAATTCGATTATGATATGACAATAAAGCGCGAGGTGATCCAGATGGCGAAACGCACATGGCAGGAACCGACAGTGATCTCCATCGACCAACTCGACCCGGCCTACGGCGAGTGCAACGTTGGCTCGACTCCGGTTGCTGACGGCACCAAACAGTGCCAGGGTGGTGGGGGAGCGAGTACCGGTGTCTGCTCCTTCGGCAATGGCGCCAGCTCGGGACGATGCCTGGATGGGCAGGGCGCCAGCGTGACCTGTACCACCGGCACCAGCCGCTGATCAGGACCTTTCCGTCCGTGCCCTGATAGCCGATGGGTCGATAAACAGTTTCTGCGGCCAGGGGATCTGCCATGTTCCCCTGGCGTTCTCTTTACGCCCGACCAGCAACCCTTGGAATCCCCAGTATGTCGACATATCCCGGTCAGCTGATTCGAGCAGGCGGCCTTTTCGCCACAGCGGACTGAGCAGCCAGGTCGACAGTCTCCGGATCCCTCGCGCCAGGCGTCCGCCACGGCCGTTGCGGTCAGGGTCGATGCGTCCCGCAATCCGGTAATATCTCCCCCAAAACAGTCCGCGCAGGCCCTGAGGTACTGAGGTGCTACGGTCCATCCGGTAACGCCGCACGACCTGGCCGAGGATCTGGTTCGGCTCAAGCGACTGACTGTCCCTGTGCGTCAGGTAGTCACCGCGGGTCCAGATCATGTTCGCAGTGTTGACGACGCGATGAACGACCTTGTCTCCGTTGCTGTTGCGAAACAACAGACAGTCTCCGCGACGAATCGCTTCGGGCCTGATGGGCCGGCATCCGAGGATGTCGCCATCCTGGAAGCCGGGCCACATGCTCAAGCCCTGGTAGCGTATGAAGTTGAGTTTCGGCGGAGCCGTCATAAGGCCTCGTCAATGATGTCGTTCAGCAATCCCCAAATATGACCATGGAGCGGCAATGCAAGCTGCCAGCAGGGCAGATCACGGGCCAGGTGGGCTGCGAGCTTAAACGCGTGTCTTCTGCAATCAACATCGGCCATAACCAGCATCGGATAATCGCTGCAGGCCCTGAAGAGGGGTGGTGCGGCCTGCACCGGATTCACCCGCCACAGCTTGACGGTGTCCGCTTTCCTGAGCAGAATCGTTCCCACAAGTTGACATGAAAAAGAAGTTGCTGGCTGTGTTTGGTGCTGCGACGAAATCAGGTTGGTCCAACTCGGTAGCGGGCTGGCCATCCAACCCTGGCTACGACCGGGCCAGACCAGCGCCGCGTCATCGGATAGGACCCTCCATTTTTTGGGTGCTGTCGCCAGCGTGGTGCTCTTGCCACCACCGGGAGGAGCCACGAAGAGCAGGGCACGATTGTCCTGTATGGCCAAGCCACCGTGAATCATCAGACCATTGTAATCAACGATGTCTTCGATCATGGCGTTCCACGGCAGATGATAACATAAGCTACCGAGACGATCGTCTACGGCGGCCGTCCAGATGACATCGGGCATACCCGGGGAGACCCAGATGGTGTTGATGGCGTTTGTTTGGCAAAACCACTTCGCCTGCTGCAAATGCCCAGGCAGGTTGAAGTTTCTGAATGCTATCGGGTCGTTGGGGTTGCTCAGACGGCAGATGTGGATATTGCGATCTGCTGCGCAGCAAGTCGTCTCAGTGGGCAGGGATTGGGTCAACTCGGAGATGATCCGTACTCCCCAGTCATCATAGGCAAAGAATGCATAACAGAAGGGGCCGAGTCTCAACAGAGAATTCGCTTGGTCGACACAGGCATGTACCGTTTGAACATTCATTCGGCGAGTATAATCGCTGTTGGTAACTATCGACAAGCCGTAGATCCAATTGCGAATGACGAATGGTTTTCCTGTGGTCTGAAAGCATGGTAAAAATAGAATCTATTCCTGAAGTTATAAGGGAGACTCATGGAAGGGCCGTTGCGTAATCGATTTGTCGCCCTGTTGAACCTGCACCGTGCCTGGCGCCTGGTCTGGTCGGCCGCTCCGCGGTGGACCCTCTACAGTGCCGTGCTGGTCATCGTGCAGGGTGTGTTGCCCCTCGTCTCTCTCGTTCTGCTCAAACAGGTGGTCGACACGCTCGGTGTTGCCATCGCAGAGCCTGCTAAGGGCGCCTATATGGATGTCGCCCTCTGGATCGGCCTGGTTGGCCTGGTCGCTATCATTACGGTGTGTGTCGGTTCTCTGAGTGCGCTCGTCAACCAGGCGCAAAGCCTTGTGGTCACAGACCATGTCGCCAACCTGCTTCACGAGAAATCGATCGCTGTTGATCTGGGCTTCTACGAAGACGCCTCTTTCTGCGACACCCTGCACCTGGCCCAGCAGGAAGCCCCGCATCGGCCGGCTAGGATTGTGAACGGCGTCACACAAACCCTCCAGAATTTTATCCTGCTGATTGGCATTGCCGGTCTGCTCTTCACCTTCCACTGGTCGGTCGGCCTGGCCCTTTTCGCCGCCGTCCTCCCCTCCGGGATGATGCGTATCGTCTCCGCACGGCAGCTTTTCGGCTTCGAACGAGATAAGGCCGAGACCGAACGTCAGGCCTGGTACTATCACGTTGTGATGACCAGCCTCGAGTTTGCCAAGGATCTTCGGCTGTTCGGTTTGGGGCCGATATTTGTCGAGCGGTACCGGGAGTTGCGTGACAAGCTGCGCGAGGGTCGCATGACGATCACCCGCCGCCGAACCCTTTATGAGACGATGACCCAGATTGTTGCCATCGTTGCGCTCTATACCACTCTGGCGTTCATGGCTTTTTTCGCGATTCAGGGGCGCATGACTCTTGGTGTGATCGTCATGTACTTTCAGGCTTATCAAAGGGCTCAGGGTGCCCTACAGAATCTGCTCCAGGGGCTTGGCTACCTGTATGAAGACAGCCTGTTCCTGAAACATTTCTACCTGTTTGTCGACCTGCCCTCTCTGGTGGAGGGTTCCGGCAGGCTTGACCGGCTCCAGGAAACGGCAACGAGCGGGCTGATCTGCCGTAATGTGACCTTCACCTACCCAAGCCGTAACAAACCAGCTCTCTACGGAATCGATCTCGAGATACTTCCGAGTGAGATCGTGGCTCTGGTCGGCCTCAACGGTGCCGGTAAAACTACCCTGGCCAAACTGCTCTGCAGGCTTTACGATCCGGAACAGGGGACGATCTCTTGGGAAGGTCAGGACCTGCGTGATACCGATGCCAGGGTCTGGCGTAGACAGGTGAGCGTTGTCAGTCAGGATGTTGTGCTGTTCGATATGACCGTTGGCGAGAACATCGGTGCCGGTGATGTCGGACAGATGGCAACGCCTGAAGCTCTTATGTCTGCTGCGGCCCGTGCCGGTGCCGATGGGATGATCCGACAGCTTGCCGACGGGCTCGATACGAAACTGGGTGTACAATTTGGCAAAGGTCAGGAGTTGAGCGTCGGGGAGCGGCAGCGACTGGCTCTTGCCAGGGCCTGTTATCGCAATTCCCGGCTGTTGATTCTCGATGAACCGAGCAGCGCCATCGATCCCCTCGGCGAAGCCGAGATGATCCGCTCGTTCCGGGACATGCTGGGTGAGGGGAGTGCTTTGATTATCAGCCATCGACTGTCGACGGTGCAGTTGGCTGATCGAATCTACGTCATCGATGAAGGGAGGATCGTCGAACAAGGTTCTCACGCTGAGCTGATGAGTCACAAGGGTCATTATCGACGTCTCTATCTGGCCCAATCGGAACACTACCAGACGTGATCTCTGCCAATGACCCCATACAGGTCTCCAGGTCTCTTTTGATCCTGTTGATATCTGACGACCCACCCATGGAGGAGGTTCGCACCTTAATCCAGGCCGGACCGGACTGGTTGGAACTGGATCGTCTGACTAAACACCACCAGGTGCTTCCGCAGATCTTTCGTGGTCTCCGAGCAAACAAGGACCTGTTGTCGGCCGCAGTTCTGGAGTCGTATCAGCGGATGGATGCAGCCAACACCCTTCGTAACCTGTGTCTTGAGAAGGAACTCGATCGTATCCTGGCTGTCTTGTCACAATCTGAGGTTTCCTGTGTTCCGTTGAAGGGACCACGTCTCGCCCTTGAGTCCTATGGTGATGTCGCTCTAAGGGTGTTCTCCGACCTGGATATCTATCTGCACCAAAACAATGTGCAGCTGGCCATCAAAAGCCTTATCAATGAAGGCTATAAGCTGACCTTAGAACTACCGCCAAGTCGTTGGGAGAGTTTTGAGAGGATCGCCAACCAAATCAGCCTGACCCATAGGGAGCGAGGCTGGTTGGTCGAACTTCACTGGCGGATTCTCAACCCCCTGTACGCATTGGACTTGGATGCTCATTTGAGCTCGCCAAAGGGAGAGGCGCTGACAGATGAGGAGATGCTGGTTGTACTCTCTGTGCACGGAGCCAAACATATTTGGGACAAGCTGAAGTGGGTTGTCGATATCGACCGTTTCATCAAATCTTCAGATACCCTTGATTGGCAGGCGACGTTGTCTCTCGCCGAAGCGGCTGGATGTATGAGGATGTTTCTCCTCGGCATGCAGTTGGCTGAGAGTTATTGCGGAACCAAACTCCCGGCTCTGGTCAGTGATCGATTATCCGCTGATACAGCCCTGCATGGGTTGGCGATTCGCGTTGCTGAACAGACTTTTTCCGATCTATTTGGATGCCGCAGGTTTGTCGTGGAGTACTGCTATCATCTGACGGTGCGGGAGCGATGGTCAGATCGCTTACGACTGAGCTGGCGGTGGCCTCTGTGGCCACGCTCGGAAGACTGGCAGGTTTACCCGGAAGGAGACAGGTTCTTTGTTGTTTATCTGGTCGGTCGATTGGTGAGGGTGCTTCGAAAATGGGGAGTCAAGGCTTCTCCCGAAAGGGCGGTGCACTGATCGAGAAAGTTGTTTCACTGAAGCAGAGTTAAACACAAAAAGCCCCGGGGGTTCACCGGGGCTTTTTGTTTTTGATTTTAGAGGCCCAACTGCTTGAAGAAGTCATTCCCCTTGTCGTCGACCAGAATGTAGGCCGGGAAGTTCTCGACCTCGATCTTCCAGACCGCCTCCATGCCGAGTTCCGGGAAGTCGATGCACTCAACCTTCTTGATGTTCTCTTCGGCGAGCAGGGCA
>PKTY01000263.1 GCA_002869725.1 Desulfuromonas sp.
ATGATATGTCTCAGAATGTTCTTAAAGATGAGATATTATCTGATATTGAAACTGAGAAAAATAACTTTAAAATTTCAGATACAACAGCATCTTTACGAAATATAGAAGTTGATACAGATTTATATCATGCTGTCTTTACGACTTCTGGAGCACGGCTTCTTTCGTTTCAACTAAAAAAATATAATTCTACTTCAGACCCTGATTCTCCAGTAGTTCAGCTATATTCTGAGGATCTATTAAATTATTCAACGTTGCGCACCTCTGGAACAGAAAGTTTATATATTCCAGAAGACGTTGTTTTTTCATCTGATTCTGAGCAAATAATTTCTCTCAGTGGAAATAAGAGTAAGTCACTGATTTTTCGAGCGGAACTTCCATCTGGCTTGCAAATCAGGAAGATTTTTACTTTCAACGGCAATACTTACACTTTAGATTCACAGATCGAAATTATTAATAAAAGTTCTTCGCTTATGCGTGGAACGATCGATTATGCTCTTATCAAGCGTTGGGACAAAGAGAAAGACAAGGACCCTTATTCTTTTACTGGCCCTGCTACGCTTGTTAACGAGAAGCTTGAAGAAGTATCAGTTGATGATTTAGAAGAATCTCCTGTCAGTTATGGCGTTGAAGCTAAATGGACATCTTTCCAGACAAAGTATTTTCTTTCCGTTATTGTTCCACAAGATGAATCTGTAAAACGTATCCGAATTCTAGCAGAAGGTGATCAGGTAGAGAATATAGTGGAATCACCTCACTTCGAACTGGCTGCTGGGCAGAAGAGACTTCTGGAATATCTTCTTTATATTGGGCCTAAGGATTTTGAACTACTTAAGTCTTCAGGTCACCAACTTGAGAGGGCTGTTGATTTTGGTTTTTTTGGAGTACTTTCGAAGCCCTTGTTTCATGTTCTGGTCTTTTTCTATGGGTTTCTGAATAACTACGGTTTAGCAATTATTGTTTTGACGGTTATTATCAAGCTACTTTTCTGGCCACTTACTCACAAAAGTTACGCATCGATGAAAGCGATGCAGAAGCTTCAGCCGGAAATGCAAAAAATTCGTGAACGATTCAAGGACGATAAAGAGCGGCTTAACCGCGAATTGATGGAGCTTTACAAGAAGCATCGGGTAAACCCTCTTGGTGGTTGCCTCCCCATGCTTGTGCAGATTCCCGTGTTTTTCGCTCTTTATAAGGTTTTGCTCGGTTCAATTGCGCTACGCCATGCACCTTTTGTCTGGTGGTTGACTGACTTGTCGGCAAAGGACCCTTATTACATAACACCACTTTTGATGGGTGTCAGCATGTTCGTTCAGCAAAAAATGACACCAACAACGGCTGATCCAATGCAGGCTCGCATCTTTATGATGATGCCCATTATTTTTACGTTTATGTTTCTTAATTTCCCCTCAGGGCTGGTCATTTACTGGTTAGTGAATAACTTGTTGACTATCGTACAGCAATTTTATATCCATAAAAAAGCCTGATGTTGCTGTAATTTTTTAATTACCCCCTTATTTATATCTCTTCACTTTTTCATGAGTCGCTGAAGTGTTTTCATCGACAATTGTTGCCCCCGTCACGCCGCCTGGAGAGGGTGGTGTCTGTATTCTGCGGCTTTCAGGGCCGGAGTCTTTGGATATTCTTGAGCAGGTTTTCAGTGGTCAGGTTGCAGCCCGTGAAATGCTGCCGCGTCGCTTGTATTTAGGTTCTTTGCATGATCTTACCGGACAGGTTATCGACCATGTTTTTTCTGTTCATATGCCTGCTCCACATTCGTATACCGGTGAACACGTCGTTGAACTGCATTGTCATGGTGGTAGCTTAATTCGGCGACTGGTCATAGATCTATTGCTTTCTTGTGGTGCGCGCATGGCTTCACCCGGAGAGTTTACGCAGCGGGCTTTTTTAAATGGAAAACTCGACCTGACTCAGGCGGAGTCGGTCGCTAACTTGATCGGTGCACGTAGTTTACGGGCCAGTCAGCAGGCTCTTGGGCAACTTGAAGGTAAGCTTTCACGTCGGATTCATTTTTTTGCTGACGTGCTTAAACGTATGCTTGTGGAGATTGAAGCCTGTATCGATTTTCCAGATGACGAAGTTGAAATCGTTGACCGTGTGAATATTCTTGAACGTTCAATGTCACTTAAGCATCAGATGTCTGATCTTTTGAATTCATTCGATACGGGACGAATCCTGAGGGAAGGTTTAAGTCTGCTTATTGTTGGCCGACCCAATGTTGGAAAAAGTTCCTTGTTGAATTCATTGCTTGGCGAGCAAAGGGCGATCGTCACAGATATTCCTGGCACGACGCGTGATACGATCGAAGAGAGTATTGAGTTTGCTGGCTTTCCGGTTCGTCTTATTGATACGGCCGGAGTGCGCCACACGAACGATCCGGTTGAACGGCTCGGTGTGGAGCGCACGAAAAGTCAGTTAGCGCTCTCAGATCTTATTTTGCTGGTGGTTGATGCAAGCCAGCCGGTCCATGAGGATGATTGCCTGGCCGCTAAGCTGTGTCCTCCCGACAAGACTTTGTTGATATTGAACAAGTCTGACCTGCCGTTTTCTTTTCAGGTCAACGACCTCGGGAAGTTTTCTCTTCAGGTTGAGGTTTCGGCTAAATACGGGTTGCATTTAGACGCTCTGCAGTCGGCTGTTAAGTCTTTTTTTGATGGCGATGGTTCGAGTGTGGGGTCGGGAGAGGATCTGATGATTAATGACCGTCGCCATTATGACGCTTTGCTCGCTAGCAGGAGGTCTCTTCAGAGTTTTACGGAGTCATTGTCTCGACCAGAAGTTCCTCTCGAATGTCTTGCTTTTGATTTGCGGTCGTGTCTTGATGGCCTCGGTGTGATTACCGGCGAGACAACCCCTGACGATATCCTCACGCAGATTTTCTCGCGATTCTGTATTGGCAAGTGATTTGATGTCTGGCAGGAGTCTCGTCGGGTTCGCCAGATGTTCCACGTGAAACAATGCGGTCAGCGGGTCGGCAGTTGTTACATTCATTCATCGGACAGGCGAAGCTGTAGAGATGCAGAAGATCTATGATGTCGTAGTGGTTGGGGCCGGGCATGCGGGTTGTGAGGCCGCCCTGGCTGCCTCAAGGATGGGTTGTCATGTTCTCTTGTTGACCCTGAGCCTCGACGCGATTGCGCAAATGTCTTGCAATCCAGCGATCGGGGGGCTTGCGAAAGGGCATTTGGTTAAAGAAATAGATGCTCTTGGCGGTGAGATGGCGAGAAATATCGATTCGTGCGGTATCCAGTTCAGAGTACTTAACACCAAAAAAGGCCCGGCGGTACGGGCTTCACGTGCTCAGGCTGATCGTGATCTCTACAGGTCGAGAATGAAGCGTGTCGTTGAAGATCAACGCGGGCTCGACCTTAAACAGGGTCAGGTGGTGCGATTGTTGATTGCTGATGGCAGTGTTGTCGGGGTGGTTACGCGCGAGGGGTTGACAATTCGGTCGCGTGCCGTTGTTTTGACAACCGGTACCTTTATGCGGGGGTTGATCCATGTTGGAATGGTTCATTACCCCGGCGGAAGAGCTGGTGAGCCACCCTCAGAAGGCCTGTCTGATCACCTGCGAGAGTGTGGCTTTCGCGTTGGAAGACTAAAAACAGGCACTCCGCCTCGGCTCGACTCAGCAACAATCGATTTTTCAAAGCTGGAAATCCAGCCGGGTGACGACCAGCCCAGGCCGTTTTCGGTGGATACCAACCAGCTTCAGGTGGATCAAGTTCCTTGTTATATGACATTTACCAATGGAGAGACACACCGGATCATCCGCAGTGGTCTAGATCGCTCACCACTTTACTCGGGAGTCATCGAGGGGGTTGGTCCACGTTATTGTCCATCCATTGAAGACAAGGTGGTCAGGTTTCCTGAAAAAGAACAACATCAAGTTTTTTTGGAGCCGGAAGGACTCACCAGCCGAGAAGTCTACCCCAACGGTGTTTCGACATCACTCCCCCTGGATGTGCAGCTTGCTTATCTCCGCACAATACCTGGGCTTGAGCAGGTAGAGATCACGCGCCCAGGTTACGCGATTGAATATGATTACATCGACCCGAGCCAGCTGTTGCCGAGCCTCGAGACAAAGCGGATAAAGGGGCTGTACCACGCCGGGCAGATCAACGGGACCTCTGGCTATGAAGAGGCTGCAGCCCAGGGGTTAGTCGCAGGCATTAACGCTGTAATGAATATTCGGGACGAGAAGCCCCTGGTGATTGGCCGCGATCAGGGTTATGTCGGTGTGTTGATAGATGATCTGGTGAATTTGGGTGCCCCAGAGCCTTATCGCATGTTTACGTCAAGGGCCGAATACCGGTTGCTGTTGCGTGAGGATAATGCTGATTTGCGCCTAACTCCGCTCGGCAGACAAATCGGCCTGATCCCCGATGAGCGATGGGAACGCTTTCAGAAAAAAGTTCTTGATCTTGAACGGGGGCGCGAACGTCTACGTTCTGTGAGAGTGCTGCCAGGCGACACTGACCTGATCACGCGGCTGGGCATAGCAGGGCTGCAAAACGCAGCGACATTAGAAGAATTGCTACGTCGGCCAGAGGTGACCATGGAAAAAGTATTGTTCTATGACAGACAGTTAGAGCGGCTTCCCGGGGGGGTGCTTGACGAACTTGAAACAGAGATAAAATATGCCGGCTATATCAGTAGGCAGATCGATCAGGTAGAGCGGTTCCGAAAACTTGAGGGACAACCGATCCCGGACGATTTTGATTACGAGCGAATCAGCGGGCTTTCTTCAGAGGTAAAAGAAAAACTGAAATCAGGTCGGCCTCAAACTCTTGGTCAGGCGGGGCGAATTCCGGGGGTGACCCCGGCCGCCATTGCCATTCTGTCGGTACTTCTTAAACGTTAGGGGCGGGTCAGTGAGCCTGGCTAATGTGCTGAAAACCCAGAAAATCGACCTGACTGCGTCGACAATTAGCAGACTTGAGTGGCTTGCTGCTGAGCTGCTTCACTGGAACAGGCGCCACAACTTGACGGCGATAACCGGTCAGGATGCAGTCTACGAAAAGCACCTGGTCGACTCGCTGACACTGCTCCCGTACTTGCAGGGAGGAAGTTTCCTGCTCGACCTTGGTTCGGGGGCAGGCTTTCCGGGCTTGCCGTTGAAAATAGCATCTCCTTTCCTACGGGTGGTTGCCGTTGATGCAGTGGCTAAAAAAATAAGATTCCAGAGTCATGTGGTGAGGACTCTAAAAATTGAAGGGTACCGGGCTGTCCATGGACGTGCCGAGAGTCTTGCCACCCAGCATGACTACAAGGGAAAATACGACCTGGTCACAGCCAGAGCCCTAACGTCACTGGTCAACCTCGCCAAGCTCGCCAAACCTTTTCTGACAGAGGGTGGCCGGTTATTGGCCATGAAAGGTCCGGAGGCCGAGCAGGAGTTGAAGAGCTGCCGGCACGAGTTGTACGAGCAGGGGTGGACGATCAATTGTTACGGGTTGACTCTGGAGTTGAGCAAGGCGCGGCGGTGTCTGGTCGAAATGCGCTGCAGTGGTGAGGGCTAAAACGTAACGTGGAGGCGAGTCGACTCTCAAGGTCCTGCGCCAACCTGCTGTTGCGCAGATGAAATATGGACGCAGACTTGTTTTTTTGAGTCGGTACAGGAGAGATAAAGCAAGAGATGAGACAGCAAAAAAGAAGGCCAGAACCACAATATCTGGTGGTAAAAAAATAAGTAAAATCTAGATGTTGGGTGGGGGAAGCCTGGGCAAAATTCCTTTGCAGTTTCGAAGGCCTATGGTAACCTCGGACGCTCTGTAAACCAAAGTTTCGAGGTGCCAAAAAATGGCGAGAATTATAGCGATCGCCAATCAAAAAGGGGGAGTCGGTAAGACGACCACGGCAGTCAATCTGGCCGCGTCCCTTGCTGCTGCAGAGAAAAAGACCTTGCTGCTCGACATGGATCCGCAGGGGAACGCGACCAGCGGGGTGGGGGTTGACCCCAACCAGGTTGAGCAGACGGTGTATGATGCGCTGCTGGGAGCCGTTGAAGCAGAAAAGCTGCTGCTGGCGACCCCTCTTGAGCAACTCTCTCTAATTCCGGCCAACCCGGATTTGATTGGCGCCGAGGTGGAGCTGATTTCTGCCCTGGCCAGAGAGAACAAGCTGAAAGGGGCATTAACCGGAATCGATGACAGATTCGATTACATCCTGATCGATTGTCCCCCGTCCCTTGGCCTGTTGACGATCAATGCCCTTACCGCAGCCAATCACCTTCTGGTACCATTGCAATGCGAATATTATGCGATGGAAGGGTTGAGTCAGTTACTCAATACAGTGCGCCTGATCCAGCGCGAACTCAATCCAGGGCTACAGGTTCTGGGAATCCTGTTGACCATGTTCGACGCCCGCAACAACCTGTCCCACCAGGTCAGCGAACAGATCAGAGAACACTTCTCCGCCCAGGTATTTGAAACCATGATTCCTCGTAATGTCAGACTCTCAGAGGCCCCCAGCCATGGTCTGCCCGCGCTGCTTTACGATATTTCGTCGCGCGGAGCCCTGGCGTATCTGGATCTGGCGCGAGAAATCATCCGACAGGAGCAGTAACAGTCATGGCAAAGCGACCAGCTCTTGGCAAGGGGATTGGTGCCCTGATTTCATCGGCAAACCAGGAAGGCCGACACAAATACTTTCTGTGTCCGGTTGAAGACCTGGCTCCTCATAAGCAGCAGCCGAGAAAAAGTTTTGACGATGCACGCATGGATGAACTGGTTGCCTCGGTCCGCGAGAAGGGGATTATTCAACCGCTCGTGGTTCGGCAGGCCGGAGATATTTATCAGATTATCGCCGGTGAGCGGCGTTGGCGCGCGGCCCAAAAGGCTGGTCTCAGGGAAGTTCCGGTCGTTATTCAGGATGTTTCGGAGAGTTGGGCCATGGAGATGGCCCTCATAGAAAATATTCAGAGGGAAGATCTCAACCCCATTGAGGAGGCTTCGGCGTACCGCTACCTGATGGAGAATTTTGACCTGACTCAGGAAGAAGTTGCCCGCCGAGTTGGCCGCGAACGCTCAACCGTGGCAAATGCGCTGCGCCTGTTACGTCTGCCGGGGATGATACAGCAGGATGTGATAAGTGGACGGTTGAGCATGGGGCATGCCCGCGCTCTCTTGTCGCTTGATACGGCAGCGGGCATTACCAAAATTCGCGATCATGTGGTGGCCAAGCAACTATCTGTCAGGCAAACCGAAGAGATGGTAAAAAGACAGAAGGTTGAGCCAGCTTGCTCTGCTGCAAAAAAAGCACGCAAGGCGCGTGACCCAGAGCTTGACAATCTAACAGAAAGGTTGCAGCGCCGACTTGGAACACAGGTCAGAATCGTTCCTGATTCCGGAAATAGCGGCAAGGGGGGGCGCATCGAAATCAAATACTTCTCCGGGGATGAACTTGAGCGTCTTCTCGACTTCCTGGGGGGCGTGGGACAGTCCTCTGCCAGGGATACTGGCTGAAAGAGCAAGAGTGATGTTTGCAAAAAAAGAGCGAGAAAAGGAGCGCAAGTCGATGCGCAAGGACAATTCACAGGAAAAAAGTGATATCAAGGCATTTTTAGGACCAGGTAGCCAGTTTGAAGGAAAGCTGGCATTTAATGAAATTGTTCGACTCGACGGCTGTTTTCGCGGAGAGATTTGTTCGCAGGACACATTGATTATCGGTGAAACTGCAGAGGTGCAAGCGGAAGTCGAAGTCGGCACCTTGGTTCTAAGCGGACAGTTCAAAGGAAATATCCGGGCTCGTACCAAGGTCGAACTTCGCTCTCCG
>PKTY01000171.1 GCA_002869725.1 Desulfuromonas sp.
CCGTGCCGGCCATCTCACCCCAGCCATTGAAGATATTCAGGGTTATTTCTCCGTCGACCCCCTTGCCACAAAAGGGGACGATTGCTTCTTTCTCAAGGTTGCCGGAGATTCGATGGTTGAGGCCGGAATATTCGATGGCGACCTGGCGCTGGTGCGCCCTCAGGCAGAAGCGGAGAATGGCGATACGGTCGTTGCCATGGTCAACCATGAGGCGACCCTGAAAAAATTTTACCGCGAGCCTGGTCACATTCGATTGCAACCTGCCAATCCGTCCATGTCACCGATTATCGTCAGCCCCGGAGATGGCGAGATCAGCATCGTCGGCAAGGTGATCGGTCTCTACCGAAGGTTCGACTGAACGATGCCCAGGCAGGAATTGATACGGGTGGCGGTGATTTTCGAGCCGGGCAAAGGGCTTCGGCCTGTGTGGTTTGACCGTAACCGCCGGCAGCATCAAGTGAAAGAGACGACTTATCGCTGGCAGGACCGGGCCGGTGACAAGCCGCTTCACCATTTTTCGGTCACTGATGGAGAATCCCTGTTTGAACTGATCTACAGCCCGTTGGAGGGTGTCTGGACCCTGGTCGAGCAACGTCCCGACCCATGAACTCCTGGCAGAAGGTTGTCATGCACCTCGACATGAATGCGTTCTTCGCCAGTGTCTAGCAGCAGAGTAATCCCACCCTTCGTGGCAAGCCGGTTGCAGTGATCGGCAGAGGGAGAACAGTCGTCACCACGGCCAGCTACCAAGCACGCGCATTCGGCGTGAAAACCGGGATGAACACCTGGGAGGCCCGCCAAGCCTGTCCGCACATTATCTTTGTCGTCGGCAACAACCGCAAATACGCCGACACCTCGACCCGTATCATCGCCATGATGCGACAGTTCACTCCGCTGGTTGAGGTTTTTTCAATCGACGAGGCTTTTCTTGATATAACCGGCTCCCTCGGTCTGTTCGGCAGCGCCGAAACGATCGCTTACCGGTTGAAAGCGCTGATCCGCCACGAGCTGGGCCTGACCTGCTCAATCGGCATTGCCCCCAATAAACTCCTCGCCAAACTGGCCAGTGACATGCAGAAACCCGATGGACTCACAATGATCCCGCCGGAGAACATCTCAGAGATTCTGGAAGATCTTCCCGTTGGAGAAATCTGTGGAATAGGGCGGAAAGTCGAAAAGAAGCTGGCTGATCTCAACATTTTTAGCTGCGGACAGCTGGGGCGTTACCCGCTTCACATCCTCAAGTGTCGTTTCGGCGTCATCGGCGAACGCCTGAAACAGATGGGGCAGGGCATCGATCATTCTCCTGTACTGCCCACCGAAAAGGCAGAGGAGGTCAAAAGTGTCGGCCATAGCATGACACTGCCCAGAGATGAGGTGGGGCGAAACGCTTTGGCTCGTTACGTCTTGCAACTTGCCGAGATGATCGGCCGCCGAGCAAGGCGCTACGGACTCAAGGGCAAGACCGTGCATCTGACCATCCGCTACGGCGATTTTAGAACCCTGGGGCGCCAGCAGACCAGAAGTTCACCGACCAACCAGAGCGAGGCGATCTACAGAGACGCCATGGCGATCCTCGACACCTTCGACCTGACTGAACCTGTTCGGCTGGTCGGGGTGCGCATCACCAACCTGGCCCACCAGGTTGAGCAGTTGTCGCTGTTCGACAAGGAGCGCAAGTCAGCGCTGCTGTCCCATGCCATGGACGAAGCCAATGACCGGTACGGAGAATTTACCGTCACCTTCGGCAGTGTTCTGGAGAGTGAAGAGCGAGGATCGCACGTTATCTCACCAGCTTGGCGTCCCGATGGGATACGACGGGTCGATGTCAAATGATCGGAAACGCACTAAACTTCAGTCATCTGACGAATTGTCTATCGTTAGGGTTTTATTGTGTCTTATGATAGGTATATCGAAAATATATACCCTAATGATAGCTATGAAAATGTCAAATATTATTGGATACTTAAGAGTCGACGGTGCCACATCGAATGTTAAGCTCCAGAGTGAACGGCTCAAAGCAGCAGGTGCGAGTAAAATTATTCGTGAGGTGGCTGACCATCGAGCGAATGGACGTCCACGGTTGGCTCAACTGCTCTCAACTATCAATGAGAAAGACATATTGATAGTTGAGAGTTTGCCCAGTATCGCGGACAGCACAAAACAGTTATTGGAACTCGTTGAGCAGATTCAGAGTGGCGGAGGGGGATTAAAGATCCTCGAAAGCGATCTTGATACCTCGTTGCTTCCCGGTTATGTTCTCTTGAAACTGCTCCAGATGATCGATAATTTCGAGAGGCAGATAAAGCGAGAGCGTCAGGCCATAGGGATTGCCAAGGCAAAACGTGAAGGGCGCTATAAAGGGAGGAAGCCGACAGCGAGGGCAAAGGCTGACGAGGTGATAAAACTCATTGCCCAGGGTTTGACCAGAGAAAAAGTTGCCGACCAGCTTGGGATCGGCGTTGCGAGTGTCTACCGTATTCTCAAGAATGAGACCGCCACTCAAGACAAGGTTGAGCCCCCCTCCAAACCGGTCGCCAGGCCGACAAAATCTTTGAAAAAAACAGTCCGCAACACCGACAGTGGTCAGCTGTCATTGTTCTAGGTATGGGGCGACCCGATCGATATCCGACCAGATTTCCGCATGGGGAGCAATGTTTTGTTTGTGTCAACACCAACTCAATACGAACGGAAACTATGATGGCTACGACTCTCGCTTTTGACGTCTATGGCACCCTGATTGACACCCATGGCATCGTGGCCGCTTTGGAAGGTCTTGTCGGAGAGCGCGCGAAGGCTTTTTCAAATAGCTGGCGAGATAAGCAATTGGAGTATTCATTCCGCAAAGGGCTGATGCAGAACTATGAAAACTTTGCCGTTTGCACAAGCCAAGCATTGAATTATACCTGCGCCCTTTACGGGGCCGACCTGAACGAGGAGCAAAAGACGGAGTTGATGGAGATCTATCGAGTCCTTCCTCCCTTTGATGATGTCATAGAAGGATTGAAGCGGTTGAAAAAAGCGGGATATCGTCTTTTCGCCTTTTCCAATGGTGCTGGCGAGGCTCTGGAGAAGCTCCTGAACAATGCCGGGGTACGCGACCAGTTCCTCGGGGTGGTCAGTGTCGACGATATCAAGTCATTCAAACCAAATCCCGCAGTTTACAGTCACTTTCTACGCAAGTCAGGTTCGACTGGGGGCGAGGCCTGGTTAATCTCCAGCAACCCCTTCGATGTCATCGGTGCTATTTCCGCAGGAATGAAGTCCGCGTGGGTTCGTCGCTCTCCAGATGCGATATTTGATCCGTGGGGCTTCGAGCCGACGATAACGGTCAGCAGTATTATAGATCTTGAAAGAAGTATTTGTCAGAATTGATTTCGTGCCAGCAATCATTGCCCAGCGATGTAACGAGCTCATCTGACAAAACATTCGGGCGAACCAGATCAATCAACAGGAGGATGACATGCCGCACATACAGTTCGAAATTAATCGTAGCCTGAGCGATAATGAGAAAATTCCTTTTGCGGAAGAAGTTCGTCAACTTTTTTCTGAAATCATGGACACCGGGACCGAGCACATCTGTATCTCTATCCGTGAGTTCGGGACGCACAATCTCTCAATAGGCAGAGCAACAGACCCGGCCAGTGGTGTTGCTGTAGTCAATGCAGATATCCGCCAGGGACGAACCATGAAGCAGCGCAGAATGTTGAGCCTTGGTTTTATGAACCTGATGGAAAAGTACTGGAGGATACAGAGGAATCAGATGTATGTCACCTTAACCGAGCATAAAGGCGAAGACTTCCATCTGGTTGAAAAATTTCTTGCTGACTGGCAAGAGGGGGAAGATCCTTTGGCCGATTAGGCGACAGAAAACGGTTCAAGGCGTGTAGGTCACTTCCGGCGTTTTGCTCTGAGGTCACTGGCCACTCGGTAGCCAAGCAACACGATTGGCCATGAATGCCAGAACAGGTCGAAAATATCGATCGGCCTGCTTAACTCCCCTGCAATAATCATTGCTATTTTCTCGGCAAGATGGGGCTGCGGGATAAATGGTGCCAGGCCGAGGAAAATACTGACGGGAATAAGTATGCTGTAGGAAAGTAGTCCTTTCATTGTAGCGATCATGAGGAGAGGGTATGTCTGTAAGAATCGCAATGTCTTTGCCAGCCTGGCAATGCGAGTCGGACGAGCCTCATCATGGGTTTCAGATCAGCGAGCACGGGTAAAACACTCTTGAGGCCGTTTCTTACTCTTTAATGTTCTCGGAAATATCTATCACAAGCTTTTGGGACCGGCGTTTCCATAGTTCTCGCGCTAAGGTTTGCATATCTTCCGTATCGTCAAACTCGTCGACAATTTCAAGCCCGAGAAGGGTTTCGAGGACATCTTCAAGGGTCAAAATTCCTGAGAACCCACCATATTCATCGATGACCAGCATGATATGTACACGCTCTTTAAGAAAACGATCAAAGGTTTTGGACAGGTCAACCTGAGAAAAAAGCTTCGGAATATCTCGAGCGAAATCGGAAACATTACGATCCGATTGATTGCGAGCTTTCGCAAGTATAAGGTCGCTACGAAGGACAAAGCCCGTGATGTTCTCGACGTCGCCGTGATAAATCGGAATCCGGGAAAAAGGCTTCGACTCGTAGCGGGTGAAATAGTCGCCCACGGATAGGTTTTGTGAAATAGAAAAAACAACGGTTCGTGGCGTCATCGCCGCTTGTGCAGGAGTCTCTCTTAAGCGCAGCAGATTTTGCATGATCAGAGACTCATTGTCAGCAAGAGCACCTTCCTGGCTACTGATCTCTGCAAGAGCCATTAATTCTTTACGGTTAACACCACGAAGAGTCGGACCTTCCGTCAGGCTTCGGGTCAGAAGTTTGGTAAGTATCACGAAAGGGTAGAGAGCCAAGATTAACATTTTGAGCGCGTGTGCGGTCAAAGGCGCTAGTTGACGCCAGTAATGTGCTCCCAGGGTTTTGGGAATGATCTCAGAGAACACCAAGATCAGTAAGGTCAGGATCGCTGATGCGATTCCCAGGTAAGCACTACCAAAGATTTTCGTTGCCTGAGATCCGGCCCCAGCCGCTCCAACGGTGTGAGCAATCGTATTGAGGGTCAAAATTGCAGCAAGCGGCTTATTGATAACATCCTTGAGTTGGCGGAGCTTGACGGCAGAAGGCTTGTTTTGCGACTCCAACAAGGCAATGTATGGTGTGGTAACGCTCAAAAGCACGGCCTCGGCAATTGAGCATAAAAAGGAAAATCCCAGAGCAATGAAAATGTAGGTTAGAAGTAAGAACATTTGGGCATAATTGAAGGTGTTGTTCAGTTTAGACAACCCTTTATCATGGTCAGGTTATTCTAAATGAGCTGCAAAATACAGCTCTATTCATCGAGTATAATCGAAATTTTCATGGGGGCCATGGCTTGAGTTTTGAGCGAAAGGCCTCAAAAGCCAACGAGGAGTTAGATTTATGTGTACTTTAAAATTATTTTCAAAAAGAAGTATAAGCCTATTTCTGCTGATTTCAATATTTATCCTGAATACAACAACCCAAGTCATGGCAACTGGCTATGACAAGGCACTCGCGGGAATTACTGATTTCAAGGCAGTGTTTCAGTTTAGTCAGGGAAATCCAAAAATAGCAAATTTGGTTTTTTGGGCAGTCAAAAACTCTTACGAAGTTGATGAAATTGGAGAGTTGAAGGGAGATAAAGATATTGTTGTTGTTTTCCATGGGCCGGTGGTGAAGCTTGTTTCAACAAACAAAGAGTCTTTTAGTGAAGAAGAATTGTCTGAGGTCGACAAATTTCAAGAGACGATAAGGCAGATGAAAAAAAGTGGGGTTAAGTTTGAAGTATGTCTTTACGCTGCCAAATTGATGGGAGTTGATGAGTCAAAAATCATACCTGAGATCGACAAAGTTGGAAACGGTTTTGTCTCAGTTATTGGATACCAGATGCAGAACTACGCGGTAGTGCGAATACCATAGATAATATTTGTAAAAATCTTGTATTGTCAATCGATTGACACAAGGCTCTTCGTACCGTGTGGCTTCAGTGCCATTGTTTTGATAGCCTTTGAGTAAGCACCCTCATAATCATAATTCCCAACCATAGTTTTCGCTCAAGCCAAGGCTGAAATACAAATGGCCGAATAAATTCTGGCAGCAGATTCAACCTCAGAAAACGTCGTCTGCTCGTCTGCTGTATGGGCAGTCTCCAGTGAGCCGGGGCCAAGTATCATCGGCTGGCAGCCGGCGGCGTAAAACAGGTTGCCGTCGGAATGAGAGCGGAACGGTTGGAATCGCAGGGGGAGGTTCAGTCGCTGGTAAACTTCGCCCAGCATCTCCTCAACCCTAAGGTGCTCACCGAGCAGATCATACCCTTGAGAAGAAAAATCGAAGGTCATCTCAAGGTTCAAGTCGGGAATCGAGCGCAGTGCCGTCTCCCTGGTGGCCTCAAGAACCTGCTTGATCGATTGCGGAGTGACATTGGGCGACAGATGCAGGTCGATGAATGTTTCGCACTGGTCAGGAACGACAAAGCCGGCTCGCGAAGAGCTCATCTCCCGGATCGAGTAGATAACCTGTCCTCCCTCAGGAGATAAAACTGGGTCTCGCCCGAGAAGAAGAAGAAAGCGCAGCATCGATTCAATGGCGTTGTGCCCCAGTTCCGGCAGGGCAGAATGAATTCGGCGCCCTTGAGTGGTCAGTGAGACTTCCAGATAGCCATAGTGACTAAGGCAGGGTGTCAGCGATGTCGGCTCCCCGATTACCACCCAGGAGGGCCGGTTGTCCTCAAGAAACTTGGCGCTGCCATCACCGTTCTCTTCTTCCCCTACGACAAACAGGAGGCCAACGGACGGCTGATGTTCCCTGGGCAGAGTTGCCAGAGCCAGCCAGGCTTCGACCATCGCCGCACAGCCGCCCTTCATGTCAGCCGAGCCCAACCCCCTGACCACCCCCCACTCCTCAGACGCCCCATATTCATCAAGATCCCAGGCTGGAACGGTATCGACATGACCTACCAGATACAACTTCGGAGGATCACTGCCCATCGTGGCACAGAGGTTAAACCGATCGTCTTCAACAATCTGCCTGGATATCGGAATCCCCGCAGCAGCGAACCGCGATTCAATGTAAAGCTGTAGATCCTCTTCCTTGCCCGATGGAGAATAAATATCGACCATCTCCGTCAAGGTTTGGAACAGGCGATCGCTGTCGATGGCTTCCCAGGCCTTTTCAATCAGGTCGAGAGTCATCATTCTTTCCGCTTCTTTCTCCGCCGCGTTTTCTTCGCCAGATTGAGCGTCATGTAGACATGCTTCTGGATACTACCGAAGCCGTGTTTTTCAAAGAAGCGGATGCCCGCTTCATTGTCAGCATCGGTATCAATAATGATCATGCGCACCCCCTGATCGACCATCCGCTTGAGGATCTCATGAAACAGGTTGTCGCCGATGCCTTTCTTCTGGATCCCCGGGCGCACCCCGATCCAGACCAGGTAGCCATATTTCCAGGCCGAGTTGCTCTTTTCCACGGTGGTGCCGAGGGCGAATCCGACAATCTGATCATCGAGTTCGGCCACCAGGCACAGTTCGCTGTCGGAATTGAACAGGGTGGTAATCTCGTACTCGTCCCAGGTGCGATACATGCTCGGTGAGTAGTCGGAGGTGAACAGTTTCTCTCCAAGGTGGAACACCTCTGCGAAA
>PKTY01000282.1:0-732 GCA_002869725.1 Desulfuromonas sp.
GCCAATTGTCCCTCGCGAATTTGCTCAAAATGTTTGATAATAGCCCGTCCGGGAAGGCCCGCAGGACTCATGACCAAACCGATGTCCTCCTGCCGACAGTCAAGATAAGCTTGCTTGAAGGCCAAATCCGCGTCACACTCATCAGTGCAGACAAAACGGCTGGCCATTTGCACCGCATCAGCACCTTGAGCCAGAGCGTGTTCGATATCGGCCCGGTCCCAGATGCCTCCGGCAGCAATTACCGGAACCTCTGTCTTCCAGGTCTCCCTGAAGTAGGCTTTGACGGCTCGCACGGTTGCATACTGATCGTATTCGACGGTACCGATGTTTTCCAGCTTTTCTCCAAGATGTCCCCCGGCGGTGTCAGGATCTTCGACCACCACGGCATCAGGCAGCCGACCAAAATTTTTGTGCCACTTCCGTGCAATCAATTCTGCCGCGCGACTGGACGAGACAATCGGAATCAGGGCCACGTCAGGGAAGCGCTCGCTGGTAATACCCGGCAACTGCATAGGCAGCCCGGCACCACTTACGATGAACTTGGCTCCGGCTTCGCAGGCTGCTATAACCATTTCAGCGTAATTTGTTACAGCGACCATACAATTAACCCCGATCACCCCTTGCGGAGCGATCTCGTAGGCCTTGCGAATTTCGTCTTGAAATGCCAAAGGATCGGCAGCAGCCAGGTTTTTACCGTTAAAATGAGGGCTGTTGACGCCGATACCGGCGGCC
>PKTY01000282.1:753-2229 GCA_002869725.1 Desulfuromonas sp.
AAATGAGGGCTGTTGACTCCGATACCGGCGGCCGCCACGGTGCCAAAGCCCCCGCAACGGGCAATATGACCGGCCAGGCTACCTGCGGAAATACGCACGCCCATTCCACCGAGTACCAGAGGAAAAGGAGCACTATGATGGCCGATAGTCAGACTATGATTCACGTCTAATATCCTGAAAGTGAAAGGTTTGCAGATACAAAAAACCATGTTTGACCATGGCTTATGTAAATACTACCACCGGCTAGCCAACAGCAAATGTAATAGTTGTGTAAAAAGACCCTCGACTTTCAACCAAAAACCCTTGTTCCGGTCGAACCACAGTGGTAAGAAAGCAGTATGAAATTCTTCCGCCGCCTCGTCAGTCCCCTGATCGTCTTTATCGGCATCCAACTTGCGTGGGTGCTGGTCGTCGTATTCTGGATTTCATGGTTTGTGCGCAACAACCGCAAATTCCGCGACCTGGCCGAAAAATACGGTCCGGGGTTGCCTCAGAGCGGTCTCGACTGGGTGGTTCTCGTCGAAGGCCTGGTACTGCTGATAGCGATCCTGGCCGGGGTCTATGTGATTTTTCTCTACTGGCGCCGGCAGACCAGCCTGGCCCGGGAACAACGCAACTTCATTTCCCAGGTCAGCCACGAATTCAAAACACCGCTGGCCTCCCTGCAGCTGCACCTGGAAACCATTCGTCTACGCCGACCGGACCAGCAGCAGCTGGACTTCTTTCTCGAAACCATGCTTGAAGACACCGTACGACTGCGAAGCCTGGTCGACAACCTGCTCGACGCCAGTCGACTGGAACAGAAACGCATCCGGCTCGACCTGAAACCCGACAACCTGTCGCAACTGGTATCCGAATTTCTTAAGCAAAAAACGGCAACCCTGCCGGAAAATGCTCGTTTGACCCTGGATCTGACTCCTAACATTTATTCCTGGATCGATCGCGCTGCGATGCAGATGGTTTTGCGAAATCTGCTGGAAAATGCCCTCATCTACTCCAACGGCCCACCTGTCATTCATGTCAGTCTCAAGGCTGAGGGTGCCCGCTGTCATCTCTGCTTTGCTGATCAGGGACGGGGGATCTCAGCCAAGGATAGAAAAAAGGTCTTCCGCATGTTTTACCGCGTTCGCAAAAGCGATGAAACCATTCGCGGATCGGGCCTCGGCCTGTTTATCGTCAAAGCCGTTATCTGGCGTCACAAGGGCAAGGTCTGGCTTGAGAGCAAAGGGCTGGGGCACGGCACCAGCTTCCATATCCTGCTACCGCGCATCGAACCAGCAGAAGGAGAAAGTCATGCCTGATCCCTATATGCTGCTGGTCGAAGATGAACTGCATATCGCCCAGGGATTAAAGTTCAATCTGGAAATGGAAGGTTTTGCGGTTGAGCATGTAACCACCGGCGAACAGGCTCTGGCCAAAAAACCCTGGAACGGTTGCTGCCTGGTTATTCTCGACTTGATGCTCCCCGGCATGGAC
>PKTY01000147.1 GCA_002869725.1 Desulfuromonas sp.
GGCAGCCTGCATCGAGATGCAGTCGACCGGGCAGGCGCCGCTGCACAGATGACAGGCGACACAGCGTTCGCCTCCATCCGGGTCGCGAGTCAGGACGATGCGGGCCCGATAGCGTGGCGGCGGGATTCGTTTCTGCTCCGGGTACTGGATGGTCACCGGCTTTTTGAACATGTAGCCGAGGGTAATCCAGAATGGCTGGAGAGTCCCTTTGATGTCGCGCCAGAGATTTCTCACTCGTCAAAAACCTCCCCTCAGCCGCCGAGGGCCAGCAGAATGGCACCGGTGACCATGACATTGATCAGCCCCAGGGGGATCAGCACCTTCCAGCCGAAATGCATCAGTTGATCATAACGTGGGCGCGGCATGCTGCCGCGGGCCCAGATGAAACAGAAAGCGACCAGCAGCACCTTGAGCATGAACCAGACCACCGGTGGCAGCAGCGGGCCGTGCCAGCCGCCGAGGAACAGCACGGTGACCATGGCTCCGATCACGATCAGGTTGATGTACTCGCCGACGAAAAACAGTCCGAAGCGCATCCCGGAGTATTCAGTATGGAAGCCGCCGACGATCTCGTTTTCCGCCTCCGGCATATCAAAGGGGGTCCGCTTCGATTCGGCGGCGACTGCGACCATGAAGATGAAGAACGCCAGCGGGTGGCGGATCAGGTTGGGGAGGAGCTGCTGGGACATGACGATCTCGGTCAGTGAGAAGGATTTGGCCGACAGGATGACCGGGATCAAAGCCAGGCCCATGGCCAGCTCGTAGGAAAGCAGCTGACCGAGGCTGCGCATGGCGCCGAGCAGCGAATATTTGGAGTTCGAAGCCCAACCGCCGAGGACCACGCCGTAGGCCCCGGCCGAAGAGAGGCCGAGCAGATAGAGCAGGCCGATGTTCAGGTCGCAGATCACCATCGGCACCTCACGGCCGAACAGGGTGATCGGCGCCGAGAAGGGGACGACCGCGAAGCTGAGCAGGGCGGTGAGGGCAGTCAACCCCGGAGCGAACAGGAACACCCACTTGTCGGCGCGAGCCGGAATGAAGTCTTCTTTGGTGATCAGCTTGATGACATCGCACATCGGTTGAATCATGCCACCGGGGCCGATGCGGTTGGGGCCGTAGCGCAGCTGCATGCGGCCGAGGATCTTGCGTTCGGCCAGCACCAGGTAGGCGGCCATGGAGAGCACCACCCCGAACACCAGCACCATCTTGAACAGGATCAGGGCCAGGGTGATCAGCAGCTCGTTCACCGGCTCACCTCCTTCTCCAGGCGGCAGTCGATGACAACTCCCGGGCTCATCCCTTCCAACGCACTCCCCCACAGCTGATGGGTGAGAATCAGGTCTGGAACCATCTTGTCGGTAAGGTGAACGCCAACGTGGCAGTGGCCGAGGTGAGTGGTGAGAATCGCTGCTTCGTTGTCGGCAAGGCCCAGTGAGGCAGCCAGTTCAGGGTGCAACCAGACAGTCGGCTGAGGCCGCAGCGGCTGCAAAGCCGGAGCCAGGTAGGCAAGCCACTCGGAGCCGACAAAGGATGTCACTGGTAGCAGCGGCAGGTTGAACGTACCAGGTTTTTCGGCAGGCCGATTTTTTTCTGGGGGCAGGCTGTCAAGTTGCAGCCGATATCCCGGAGACTCTGCAACCAGGTCCGGCAGTTTTGCAAAGCGTGCCTCTTGACCTGCAATGTGGTGACGAATCGTTGCCAGGTCGACTTGCAACCCGAGAAAACTGGCCAAGATCGCCCAGTCGGGCTGCGGAGCAGAGCCCGGTGTTTCGGTAAAGAATTGGCGCGGGGGATGATTCCCCTGACCGGTTACCTGAACCGCTAGCCCCGGTTCGATGATCGGTTGGAAGGCTTGCAGCCGCCCCTCGTTGTTGACAAAGCTGCCGGCCGTCTCGGCGGTGACCCGGCAGGGGATCAGGATGTCAGCACGCTGGGCGGCCAGACTCGGGGTCGATTCGATGCAGACCAGTAGCTCGAGGTGGCCGAGAGCGACCTGGGCTTTGGCCGGATCGCAAGCCTCCCGGAACGGATCGTTCTGCAAGCAGACCAGAGCCTTGACACTCCCTTCCTGGAGGTCATCGATCAGTCGGTCGAAATCCGGGCCGTCAGCTGCCAGCAAGGCCGCGCCAAAACTGTTCGGGCCGCCAAGAAGTGCCATAATCCCGATCTGACGTTGTTCGCTGTCGAGTTTTTCGGCCGCATCCAGCAGAGCGTTGGTCCCATGGGGGCCGAGGAGGTCGGTCCCGCCGATCAGAATCGGGCGCTGCGCAGAGCTCAGAGCCTCTCGTATTTTGTTCAAAACCTCCTGCTGCGCGAGGGTAAATGATTCAGAGTCCCCCTTAGTCAGAGCCTCAAGTGCCGCTGCAAGCAGAGTCGGAGGGAGGGGGAGGTGGAGGAACGGGCATGGCAGCTCGACCGGGCGAGGGTCGATGACCATCACCTGGCCACCGGCTCGTACCGCCTGACGGGCGGCGAGGGCCATCATCGGTCCTTCGGCCAGAGGGTCGGCGCCGATCAGGACCAGACAGTCGCTGTTACGCAGATCCTCAAGACTGCGTGCTCTCTCACCGAGTCGTGTTGCCAGGATCCGCGTGGCGAGGTCGCGGCGATGATGAGCCTCGAAAAGCAGTTTCCGTGAACCGCACTGTTTAGCCCATGTGGCGAGCAGTCCGTTGGCTTCGAGACTGGCCCGGGAAGATCCGAGGAAGACCACGCTGTCCGGGCCATCTGTATCGATAATGGCCTGCAAACGCTTACGGGCTGCGGCAACCGCTTCATCGATGGGCGTGACACGCCCGTCGACATGAGCGGAGCGGGGGCGCTCTTCATGGTTGGCGTGGCCGTAACCGAAACGGCCACGGTCGCAGATAAAGCAGCCGTTGGTCTCCTGGTTGATGCCGGAGCGAACCCGCTGCAGCTCCCGATAGCGCCCGCCCGGGACCGTGCTGCAGCCGAGGCTGCAGTGTGGGCAGATCGACGGGGCTTCCTGCAGGTCCCAGTAACGGCTCTTGAAACGGAAGGTCTTGTCGGTGAAGACTCCGGTCGGGCAGACATCGACCAGATTCCCGGAGAACGGGCTTTGCAGTCGCCCTTCGCGGTAGCGGCCAAAGTAGACGCGGTTGCGGGAACCGAACACGCCAAAATCCGTTCCGCCACAGTAATCTCGGTAGGTTCGCTTGCAACGGTAGCAGGTGATGCATCGGTTCATCTCGTGGGCGATCAACGGACCGAGATCCTGGTTGTGGTAAGTCCGTTTCTTCCCCCGGTAGCGTCGCAGATGGTGACCGCCTGCAACGGTCATCTCCTGAAGCTGGCACTCACCCCCCTCGTCGCAGACCGGACAGTCGTGGGGGTGGTTGGTCATCAGCCACTCGATCACATGACTGCGCAGCTCCATGGCATCGGGGTCGGTGGTTGAGACCACCATGCCGTCCTGGGCCGGGATCATGCAGGCCATCTTCAGTCCCTTGACCGGGCCTTGGTGGAACTGCATGGCGCACAGTCGGCACGAACCGATCGCGCCGAGGGCCTCGTGGTAGCAGAAGTGAGGAATGACGATCCCGAGCTGCTCGGCGGCCTCAAGGACGTTGGTCCCTTCGGGCACAATCACTTCGCGATTGTCGATGACCAGTTTTGGCATAATCTCACTGCTCCAGGGCCACTGTCCTGAAGCCTAGCTCCGTTGAAAAGGGCATCTGCCCTTGCGAATATGGTCGACGATCTCGTCTTCAAACAGACGCAGTAACGCCTCGACCGGCCCCATGGCCCCTTCGGCCAGGGCACAGAAAGAGCGGCCGCTGATATTGCGCGCCTGGTCCTTGAGCATCGCCAGGTCGTCCATGGTCCCCTGGCCAAACTCGATTCGGTCAAGCAGCCAGCTGATGGTCGCCAGTCCGTCGCGGCAGGGGGTGCAGAAACCGCAGCTCTCCCGAGCAAAAAACTGGTTGAGGTTGCGGGTCACCGCGACCATGCAGGTGTGATCGTCAAAGGCGGTCACACCGGCCGTGCCGATGCGGCTTTTCACCGATTCGAGCGGATTGAAGTCCATCGGCAGATCGAGGTGCTCAGCTGTCAGGTAAGGGGTCGAGGCTCCTCCCGGCAAGCAGGCCTTGAACTTGCGGTCGCCTCGAATGCCACCGCCGTAAACCTCGATCACTTCGCGCAGCGGAATGCCGAGCGGCAGTTCGAAACAGGCGGTGTTGTTCATGTGTCCGGACAGTCCGAACAGCTTGGTTCCGGCGCCGTCGACGGTGAGCGCCAGGTCGTGGAACCAGGCCTGTCCGTGGTTGATAATATGGGGGATGTTGGCCAGCGTCTCGATGTTGTTGACGTTGGTCGGCTTGCCAAACAGGCCGCGCTGTGCCGGAAACGGCGGCTTGGAGCGTGGGTTGGGACGCTTCCCCTCCAGCCCGTTCAACAATGCGGTCTCCTCGCCGAGAATGTAGCGTCCGGCGCTGCGATGGACGTGCAGTTCGAAATCGAAACCGCTGCCGAGAATATTCTTGCCCAGGTAGCCCTTGGCTTCGGCCTCGGCGATACAGCGTTCGAGCTGCTGGGAACACTCTTCGTAGGCGTAGCGCAAGAAAATGTAGCCGACTGAAGTCTGCAGGGCATAGGCGGCAATCGCCATCCCTTCCACCAGCTGGTGAGGGTCGGCGAGCAGCAGTTGGCGGTCTTTGTAGGTGCCGGGCTCCATTTCGTCGCCGTTGCAGACCAGATACTTTGGCCCGGGAGCCTCGGCCGGGAAGAACGACCATTTGATTCCGGTCGGGAAACCTGCACCACCCCGTCCGCGCAGCCCGGAGTCTTTGACCAGGGCGCAGATTTCACCGGGCGACATCTGCAGCGCCTTGCGAAGTCCCTGGTAGCCTCCCGACTGCTCGTAGCCAGCGAGCATGACGGTCTGACCGGGGCGGCGGTTCTTGAACAGAACTTGCGGATAGTCTCTCATCGGCTCTCCTCCGCCCTGAGCTCAGCAAGTATCTGGTCAACCCGCTCCCGCGTCAACGGCCCGTAGGTGGTGAGGCCGACCATCATCGCCGGGGCCTCGCCGCAGGCTCCGAGACAGCAGGTTGGCAGCAGGGTAAACAGACCGTCGGTGGTGGTTTCGCCGAAATCGAGACCAAGAACCTGTTGCAGATGGGCGGCAATCTCTTCACCGCCGGTCGACCAGCAGCAGATCGAGTCGCAGACGTGGATCACGTGCTTGCCGACCGGTTGACGGAAGATCTTGTCATAGAAGGTTGCCACCTCCTCGACTTCGACCGGCAGCACGCCGAGGGTGGTGGCCGCAAGCTCGATACCGGCATCCGGCACCCAGCCGTAGTGGGACTGGATGGCACGCAGCAGATCGACGATCAACTCATGGGGATGATCGATGGCCGAAGCTTTGGTGCGGAAGTGGTCGAGTTGATGTGAAGACAGTAGTTCAGTCATAGGTCGCTGGTCATTCACCCTAGCGGTCGAGGTCGGCGAGGATGAAGTCGATGGCCCCCAGGACCATGATCAGGTCGGCAATCTGCCAGCCTTTGGTCAACTTGGGGAAGATCTGCATATGGGCAAAGCTCGGCGTACGAATCCGCATCCGGTACGGAGTGTTGGCCCCGTCACTGACCATGTAGTAACCGCATTCGCCCTTGCTCGATTCGATGGCTCGGTAGCATTCGCCAGCCGGCGGTGTTATGCCGCGTGAGACATTGAGAAAATGCGGGATCAGACTCTCGATATCGTTGAGGCCGTCCTGGCGCTGCGGGTAGGCGTAGCGGTAGTCGGCGCTCAGGTAGCGGCCGCCCGGCATGTCGGCGGCGGCTTGCTTGACGATACGCAGGCTCTGGCGCAGCTCTTCGAGGCGCACCAGATAGCGGGCGTAGCTGCAGCCGGAACTGGCGGTCGGGATGTCGAAGTCAAAACGGTCGTAGCCGGAGTAAGGCATGTTTTTGCGCAGGTCCCACTTGAGGCCGCTGGCGCGCAGGTTGGCCCCCGACATCCCCCAGTCGATCGCCTGGTCGAGACTGTTGGCGCCGATCCCCTCGGTGCGTGCCCGAAAGATCGGGCCGTCGGTCAACATGCGGTCGAACTCGTCGATGCGCTTGTCGAAATCCTTGGTGAACAGGTCGACGGTCTCCTTCCAGCCGTCGGGCAGATCCATGGGGATGCCGCCGACGCGGAACCAGGCCGGATGCATACGCCCGCCGGTGATCTGTTCGATGATGTCGAAGATCTTCTCCCGCGACTCGAAGGCATAGAAGACCGGGGTCATGGCCCCGACGTCGTGGGCGAAGGTGCCGAGCCAGACCAGGTGGTTGGCGAGCCGGAACAGCTCGCAGAGCATGACCCTGACCACCTGGGCCCGTTCAGGAACCTCAATGCCGAGCATGGTTTCGAGGGGGAGCAGATAAGCGAGGTTGTTCTGCACGCCCGACAGGTAGTCGATACGGTCGGTGTAGGGGATGAACTGGGCCCAGTGCTGACGCTCGCCGATCTTCTCGGCCCCCCGGTGGTGGTAGCCGAGATCGACATCGACATCGACCACCTCCTCACCATCGAGCTTGGCGACAAGGCGCAGCACGCCGTGGGTGCCGGGATGGTGCGGGCCGATGTTGAGGATCATGGTGCCGTCGTCCCGTTCCTCGACTTCACGCTGGAAAAAATCGCCGGCATCACGCGGCACCATCTTCAGCGCCTGCTCGGGAGTGAAGGGGGGCATGTCGGTGGCACGGCTGACATGCTCCTTGCGCAGCGGGTGTCCTTCCCAGTCGTGGGCCATCAGGATGCGTCGCAGATCGGGGTGGCCGTCGAAGCGGATGCCGAACATATCGTAGGCTTCACGCTCGTACCAGTTGGCGGTCTCCCAGACGCCGGTGGCGGTCGGGGCCGTGGGGTATTCGCCGCGCAGCGGCACCTTGACCCGTAAATACCCGGGATCCTCGTAGGAAAGGAGATGGTAGACCAGGCTGAAATCGTGGTCGGGGCGGCTGCTGCGGTTCCGCTCGTCGATGGCGGTCAAATCCTCGAGACGCCGATAGCGTTTGGGCGCCTGTCCCTTGAGGAAGCCGAGCAGTTCGGTGACATGTTCGGCTTCGGTCCAGAAGGTCGGCATGTCGGCTCCTGCCCGGTCTTCGCGAACCCGGTCGCCGAATCGGTCGTGGAGGCTTTTGCGCAGCTCGTCTGTCGAAGGAACAAACTCGACCCGCGGCTGTTGCGGCCGCCACATGTTGGTGGCATGACGCCCCCAGAAGTCGGGGTGCTGCTGGGACGAGCCACGAATCGGGCTGTTGCCGTAGCCGGGACCGCGCGGGTCGCGGCTTTTGCTGACCCCATCGACCAGGATCGGTCCGCTGGTCCCTTCGCTGCCGCCTTCGAGCCCGAGCACCTTGCGGGCAGGACGCTCCTCGCTGGAAATTTTTTCCTGGAGCAGCATCAATCCCTGCAAAACCGCTTCCGGGCGGGGCGGGCAGCCGGGGATGTAGACATCGACCGGCAGGATCTGGTTGACCCCCTGCATGACGGTGTAGTCGTCGTACACGCCGCCGGAGTTGGCACAGCTCCCCATGGAGATAACCCAGCGCGGGTTGGCCATCTGCTCGTAGACACGTAGAATCCCGGAGCCCATCTTCTTGAAGGGGGTGCCGGAGATGACCATCAGGTCGGCTTCGCGGGGGGTGCCGCGTAGCACCTGGGCGCCGAAGCGGGCA
>PKTY01000041.1 GCA_002869725.1 Desulfuromonas sp.
CGATGCGCGCAACATCAAGCAGCTTGAACACCACAAGCGCCAGCTTGCCCGCAAGGCTGAAAAGCTTAGTCAGGAAGCAGCCGACCTTAAAAAGCGCATCGAGGCTGTCTCCTGCCAGTTTGTGCATAAGGCCAGCGAGGAAGGGAAGCTGTTCGGTTCGGTCACTTCCATGGAGATCGCCGAAGGACTGGCAGCCAAGGGCGTCGAGATCGACCGGCGCAAGATCCTTCTCGATCAGCCGATCAAAACCCTCGGCGAACACGAGATCGAGATCAAGCTCAATGCTGGTGTCAATGCGACCCTCAAAGTCAGTGTTATCAACGCTGACGAGGTGGCGCAGGCAGACGCCTGATCCTGTCCAAGTATGATCCGCCGGAGTCGGTCCAAATGACCGGCTCCGGTCTCTCTCCTGCGAGGCGAAGGTGCCGGAACTGACCGAACATCGCCTGCCCCCCCAGAACCTCGAGGCCGAAATGTCGGTTCTCGGCGGGATTCTTCTGGAAAATGAAGCCCTCCATCTGGCGCTTGAGTATCTGCGTTCGGAAGACTTCTATCGTGAACCTCACCGCAAGATATTCACTGCCCTCATCAAGCTGTCTGAACGCAACGAACCGGCAGACCTAGTCACATTAACCAGCATTCTCAAGGAGTCAGCCAGTCTCGATGAGGTTGGCGGCAGCACTTATCTTGGGCAGTTGGTTGACTTTGTGCCGACTGCCGCCAATATCGGTTACTACTGTCGGCTGGTCAAAGAAAAGGCGATTGCGCGGGAGTTGATCCGGGTGGCCACCGAGATCGCCGGGCGCGGCTACGATGGTGGGGAAATCGAGCCGGCCCTCGACTGGGCCGAAGGTGAGATTTTCAAGATCGCTAACATGAAGGCCAAAAGGTCTTTCTACAAGACGGGCGATATTGTCAAGGACACCATCAAGACGATTGAGACCCTCTATGGTCGCGAAGAACTGATTACCGGGGTGCCGACCGGTTTTCAGGACATCGACACCATGACCTCCGGGCTGCAGAAGGGTGACCTGATTATTGTTGCCGGCCGACCGTCAATGGGAAAGACTGCTTTTTGTCTTAACTTGGTCGAGCATGCCGCCATCCGGGTTGCCAAGCCGATCCCGGCTGCCGTCTTCTCCCTGGAGATGAGCAAGGAACAGCTGGTCCAGCGCCTGCTCTGCTCGGTGGCTCGCATCGAGGCCAGCCGGGTGCGCAATGGCCGTCTGGCACAGAGCGAGTTCCCGACCCTTGTCATGGCTGCCGGTGTCATTTCCGAAGCGCCGATCTATATAGACGACACTCCAGCGATTACCGTTCTTGAGTTGCGGGCCAAGGCGAGGCGTCTTAAGGCCGAGGTCAAAGACCTCGGACTGATCGTGGTTGACTATCTGCAGCTGATGCAGGGGTCGCGAGCGGCCAGTTCGGAAAACCGGCAACAGGAAATCTCTGAAATTTCCCGGTCTCTCAAGGCTCTGGCCAAAGAGTTGGACGTTCCGGTCATCGCCCTTTCCCAGCTCAACCGGTCCTTGGAGAGCCGCACCGACAAGCGCCCGGCTCTTGCCGACCTGCGTGAATCCGGAGCGATCGAGCAGGATGCCGACGTGATCATGTTTCTCTACCGGGAGTCGGTCTACTGCGATGCCTGTCGCAAGCGTGACAACAGCTGCGACAAGGACCATGAGCGCAAGGCCGAGGTGATTATCGGCAAGCAGCGCAACGGGCCACTGGGAACGGAAACCCTTATTTTCCTCGGCGAATACACTCGGTTCGAGAGTTCTTCCAAGCGCAGCGATCATTACGTCGCCTGACACACCCCCGACAGATTCCCTGGTCTTGTTATGTCAGCAGCTCAGTGCGCAGAGACTATGAAATATGCTGTGTTACCTGCTGGTAGCGAACGTACCTGAAGCCGTTAAACTCGCAAACCTCCCGTTCCTGCCACCCGCCAAAATCGATCTCTGGAAAATAGCGGTCCCCGCGAAAAGTCCCCTTGACCCAGGAAATATGCAGCGTATCGACCACCGGCAGCGCTTGCCGGTAGACTTCGGCGCCGCCAATGAAAAATAGCGGCTTGCCGAGTTCTCTGGCCACACCAAGACTCTCAGCGAAGCTGTGACAGACCAGAACCCCTTCGAGCTCGGTGATGGTCCTGCTCAGGACGATGTTGGCGCGACCGGCCAGAGGAGAGCCAATGGAACGGAAAGTGTTGTGTCCCATGATGACCGTGTTGCCCAATGTCAGGCGGCGAAACAGGGCGAGGTCTTCAGGTAGGTGCCAGGGGAGGCTGGTGCCGGTGCCGATCAGCCGGTCTCTGGTCATGGCGACCAGAATCGAAGCGTGAGGGAGGTCGGACTCCGGGAGGAGCATTGGCTCAGTCGCCGTTGCGCTTCATGTCGATCTTCAGGGTCTGAATCTTCTTACGCAGGGTGTTGCGGTTGATGCCGAGCACTTCGGCTGCTTTGACCTGGTTGCCGCGGGTCTTCTGCAGCACGATATTGATCAGGGGGCGTTCCATCTGGTGGAGAACCATTTCGTAGAGGTTGGCCATGTCCTGCAGGTCGATTTGGGACAGGGAGTCCTGTAGTTTTTTGGCGATCAAACCCTCCAGGGAGGCTGTTCGCCCGTTTTCGTCCTGACCATTGCTGTGTAACTCGGGGAAGTCGTCCGGTTCAAGAATTGCGTCGGGTGAGAGCAGGGCGGCGCGCTGGATCGTGTTTTCCAGTTCCCGGATGTTGCCGGGCCAGGAGTAGCCGGACAGCAGTTCCATGGCCTTCTTGCTGATCCCCTGGGTATGGGTTCCATACTCCTGTCGCACCCTGTTGATGAAGTAGTCGACCAGCGCCGGCAGGTCCTCGCGGCGTTCACGCAAAGGGGGGAGGTCGATGGGGACCACGTTCAGCCGGTAGAAGAGGTCTTCGCGGAACTCTTTTTCCCGGACTTTCTCTTTGAGGTTCTGGTTGGTTGCCGCGACGATCCTGACATCAACCTGAATCGTCTGGTTGCCGCCGGTACGGGTAATCTCTTTCTCCTGAAGAACCCTCAACAGTTTAGCCTGCAGTTCAAGAGGCATGTCGCCGATTTCATCGAGAAAGAGGGTGCCTCCGTTCGCCTGTTCGAACTTGCCCAGCTTACGCTCGGTGGCGCCGGTGAAGGCCCCCTTTTCGTGACCGAACAGTTCGCTCTCCAAAAGTTCGCGAGGAATCGCCGCACAGTTGAGCGCGATGAATGGTTTTCCGAGCCGAGGACTATTGAAATGCACCGCACGGGCGATCAGTTCTTTGCCGGTGCCGCTTTCGCCAAAGACCAGCACGGTGACGTCGGACGGTGCGATCTTGCCGAGGGTTTTGTATATCGCCTGCATCGGCTGGCTTTCACCAATGATCGCCCGGTCGAGCTGATAACGTTCTTTTAGTTCGCTCTTGAGGAGGGTAACCTGTTCGGAGACCGACGACGCTTTGTTGGCTTTGACGATGATAGCGTCGAGAGCGTCAAGGTCGAAGGGTTTGGTCAGGTAGTCGTAAGCGCCGCGTTTCATGGCCTCCACGGCATTTTTCATTGAAGATTCGGCGGTCATGATCACGACCATTGTTTGAGGCGCGTGTTCCTGCAGGGTGCTGAGAATTTCGAGACCGGACCGCCCCGGCATTTTGATGTCGAGGACAGCCAGGTCGTAGCTGTTGCTGCGGCACAGCGTCAGAGCCTGATCTCCGCTACTGGCCAGGTCGACCTGATAGCCTTGCTTGGTCAGGGCCTTGGATAATACCCAGCGGATACTCTCTTCATCGTCAGCGACTAAAATGCGTTGTATCGACATGCAACATGCTCCTCAATCGGGGATGGTGACCATTCGGTCGCTGTTACTGGCGCAGTGGCAGCGAGATGGTAACGGTGGTGCCGGTGTCGGGGACGCTGCTGATCTGAAAAAAGCCTCGGTGATCCTCGACAATCTTCTGGCAGATTGCCAGCCCCAGTCCGGTTCCCTGCGGTTTGGTCGTAAAGTAGGGGGTGAAGATTCTTTCCAGCTCACTCTCGGCGATCCCGCAACCATTATCACTGACCTTGATCAGAACCATCGGTGACGGCCGGCTGCCGGGGCTGGTTAGATGGTACTCGGAAGAGATCTTGGTTTCAATGATGACCCGGCCGTTTCGTTTGATGGCTTCCCTGGCGTTTTTAACCAGGTTGAGAAAGAGTCGGGCCAGCAGCTGTTCGTCCCCCTGCAGCGCGGGAATGCTCGGATCGAGTTTGAGAGTAAATTCGATATTCTGCCCGCGCGCCGCCTCTTGCTGCAACAGAGCGGTGTCGTTAAGCAGGCGTGCCAGGTTGACCGGGGAGAATACGCTTGGCCGAGGGGTTGCAAGGTCCATCAGCTCTTCGATAATTCCGTTGATGCGATCAACCTCACGGATCATGACCCGCGTATAGTCCTGCAGGGCTGAGTCATCGGTTAGCTCCATGGTTAGCAATTGGGCCGCCCCCTTGATCCCTCCCAGGGGATTTTTGATCTCATGGGCCAGACCGGCCGCCAGCGTGCCGAGCATCGACAGCCGGTCAGCACGGCGCAGAGCCTCTTCAAGCTCCCTGGCACGAGTCAGGTCGCGGATGATCATAACGGCACCATCTTGGTGTCCGGATTTAGAAAAGATCGGCGCGACATGGACGTTGACAGGTAGCGGCTGGCCCTTGGGGCGTTGCAGGGAAAACCCTTCGTCGTCGGTAATGGAGCGGCCTTCTCGCAGCACGCAATCGACCAGATAGAGAAAAATCTCCTGACCGGCAAACAGCTCACAATAGTTGATGCCGAGGCTGCTGCGTGCCGACCGCTCCATGAAAATTTCAGCGGTCGGGTTGAACAAGCTCACCTGCCCCTGCTGATCGACAGCGATCACCGCGCGATCAATATTTTCAAGCACCAACGCGTATAAGTCGTGATCGACGGGACGGGCGGCTTGGGGCCTGGTCGGTTGAGAAGAGGCTGTTTTACGCGGCATCGGCGAAGAAACTTTCCAGCAGGCTACGCATCTTCCCGAGACTGCCACTGTGATTGATATTGGCTCGGAATACCGCTGCATTCTCGAGTCCTCGCGTGTACCAGCACAGATGCTTGCGCATCAGTCCGAGGGCTTTTTTCGGACCGAAAATATCCAGGCTCAGGTCAAGGTGCTCCAAAGCGACCGCCAGCCGTTCGGTGACGGTCGGTTCGATAGGTTGGTACCCGGCCAGCCGGTCGAGAATCTGGCGTATCAGCCAGGGGTTGCCATAGCCTCCCCGGGCAATCATCACGGCGTCGCAGCCGGTGGTATCAAACATGGTTATGGCATCTTCGGCAGTGAAGATGTCGCCGCTGCCGATGACCGGGATGTCGATGCATTCCTTGAGTATGGCCAGATGCTGCCAGCTGGAATGCCCTGAGAACATCTGGTTTCTGGTTCGAGGGTGCAGAGTGATGGCGTCGGCCCCCTCAGCGGCGGCAATTCGGGCAATTTCCAGGTAGTTGACCGATTCCCCGTCCCATCCCGAGCGGAGCTTGACCGTCAGCGGGCGGCTGGTGGCTTGACGCGTTGCAGCGATAATCCGGGCGACTTTTTCCGGTTCGCGCAACAGGGCGCTTCCCGCACCGCAGCGCACGACCTTTTTGACTGGGCAACCCAGGTTCAGGTCGATCAGGTCGGCCTGGTCTTCTATGGCCTCAGCTGCCATGGCGAGTCGCTGAGGGTCGTCACCGAACAGCTGGACGGCCAGCGGCCGCTCGGCGGGGTCAGAGCGTAACAGTTCGCGGGTCGCCTGGCCGTTAAAAAACAGTCCATTGGCGCTGACCATCTCGGTGAAGACCAGCCCGGCTCCATGGCTTTTCATGACCAGGCGATACGGGAGGTCGGTGATCCCGGCCATGGGGGCCAGAATGACTCGATTTTCAAGGTTTAGCGAAGCGATTTTCATGAGTTGTTTGCTTAAATTTTGAGCATATTACCACCGAAGCCTAGCTGCTGCAAAGAGGTAAAGTCGAGGGCTCAGTAAAAAATAAATCGCATACTGTATACAAGAATCGGCTTGACAGGTCCTGAATGAGTTGCTAGAACAATATTTGGAAAAGGAGATGAAATTCGCTTCATCCTTACTCCCTGTAGGTTCATCCTGTCCATAACCGAGCAGCACTCCCCGATTCTCCAGGGTCTGCGGCAAAGGGCCGGCTCAAACCGGCAACTGGATGTCTGTTATTTTTTTGTTGGTGTTTTATTGAAACAAGGGACAGTTTCACTCGGTGGGTCGTTCCACCATCCATTCCATCAAAGGAGAGAGAGTATGTCGACACTGAAAGAAGTCCTGCGCAAGAAGATTGACGAGCATCGCCCCCGCACCACCCGCCTGGTCAAGGAGTTCGGCGATGTGAAACTGGGCGATGTCACCATCAGCCAGGCCATTGGCGGCGCCCGCGGCATCAAGTGCCTGGTCACCGATATCTCCTATCTCGACCCCTTCGAAGGGATTCGTTTCCGTGGTATGACGATTCCCGAGACGTTTGCCGCCCTGCCGAAGGTTCCGGGTAGCGACTATCCCTACGTCGAAGGTTTCTGGTACCTGCTGTTGACCGGCGACGTGCCAACCATGGAGCAGACTCTGGAAGTCGTCGAGGCATGGAAAGCGAAAGCCCAGCTGCCCACTTATGTTATCGACGTGCTGCGCGCCATGCCCCGCGACACTCACCCGATGACCATGTTCTCCGCAGGAATCCTGGCCATGCAGCGCGACTCCGTGTTCGCCAAGAACTACGCCGCTGGCAAGTTCAACAAGATGACCTGCTGGGAAGACATGTTCGAAGACTGCGACAACATGATGGCCAAACTTGGCACTCTCGGCGCCTACATCTACCGTATGAAGTACTGTGGCGACACTCACATTGAAGCCGATCCTGCGCTGGATATGGGCGGTCAGTTCGCTCACTTGATCGGTCAGTGCGAAGAGTACAAGGATGTGGCCCGCATGTACTTTATCCTGCACTCCGACCACGAGTCAGGTAATGTCTCCGCCCATACCACGCACCTGGTTGCTTCGGCTCTGTCCGACGCCTACTACTCCTACAGTGCCGGTATCAATGGTCTGGCCGGCCCTCTGCACGGCCTGGCCAATGAGGAAGTTCTGCGCTGGACCCAGAACTTCATGGCCAAACTGGGCGGCAAGGTGCCGACTGAAGAAGAACTCAAGCAGGCCCTGTGGGACACCCTCAACAGCGGTCAGGTCATCCCGGGTTACGGCCATGCCGTTCTGCGCAAGACCGACCCACGCTACACTTCGCAGCGCGAGTTCTGCATCAACACTCCTGGCTTGGCCGATTACCCGCTGTTCCAGCTGGTCAAGATGATCTTCGAAGTGGCCCCCGGCGTGCTCACCGAGCATGGCAAAGCAAAGAACCCCTGGCCGAACGTCGATGCACAGTCCGGCGTCATCCAGTGGTACTATGGTGTCAACCAGTACGAATTCTACACCGTGCTGTTCGGCATCGGCCGCGCTCTGGGCTGCCTCGCCAACATCACCTGGGACCGCGCTCTTGGTTACGCCATCGAGCGTCCCAAGTCGGTCACCACAGCGATGCTGGAAGAAGCTGCCGGCGTCAAGTAAGCGACAAGCAGTAGCATTAGTTTGTTTTCAGGGGGTGCC
>PKTY01000413.1 GCA_002869725.1 Desulfuromonas sp.
GGGCTCTTGTAGAAGATTTCGAAGCGTCCGGGCGCGGCCGGACGAATGGTTCCGGCCACACAGACCACAGCCAGGCCGATAAGTACGGCAAGGGTCAGTTTGACCGACCCGAAAAAGTCGAGCAGTTTTTTCATGGCACCTGCCAGGTTAAGGTAGAGTGGCATTTTAGCACTGGTCAGATTTGAGCTGCAATGCCTACAGCCAACTGGCGCTACGGCAAATTGACGGCAAGCAAACAACACGGAGACAGAAGATGAGTATGCAAATCGATTTCCCCGGCGGCATGGCGGTCAGTGCCCGCTACAATGGCTTCGAGATTGTCACCGATCAGCCGTCCGGCAACGGCGGAACAGGGCAGCACCCTTCCCCTTTCGATCTGTTTCTGGTCTCTCTCGGCAGCTGCGCCGGTTTTTTCGCCCTGCGCTTCTGTCAGCAGCGGCAGTTGTCGACCGAGGGGATGAGCCTCTCTATCGACATCGACCGTGATCCACAGAGCAAACGCCTTGATCGGGTGACCATTGACATTCATCTCCCCACCGGCTTCCCCGACAAGTACCGTGGAGCGATTGTCCGTGCCACTGATCAGTGCGCGGTCAAGAAAGCGTTGCTCGACCCGCCCGAAATTACCGTGACCACCTCGGTCTGACCGCTCACAGGGGAGGGAGCTCCCTCGGTGCTGCCACCTCGGTCAATCCGGTCTCCTCGCTCAGAGCGGCGACCAGTGCCCAGGCCTGCTGTTGGCGCTGCGCTGGTGCCGAAATCTCAATGAGCCCGACCTGCCGATCGATGGTGCGCATGAAAGCCAGGCCATCGTAACTTTCCAGGATAAAACGCAGGTAGGCGATCTCGCGACGGGCCACCTGGAAGTAGCGCCGGATGAATGGTTCGGCACCGTCCGCTTGGCTCATGGTGCCAACCCCAGTTGGCTATCAAGAATGTAGCGGGCAATGCTCCGTTTCGGCGGCAGGGCCGGCAGGCGGTCGCATGGAAACCATGCCGCATCTTCCAGTTCACGCCGGTCGACGTTCAACTCCCCTCCTTGATACTCGGCGACAAAACCACACATCAGCTGCGAGGGGAAAGGCCAGCACTGGCTGCCGAGGTAGCGGATTTCTCCAATCTCGATACCGGTCTCCTCGGCGACCTCACGCGCCGCAGCCTCTTCGAGGTTTTCGCCGAACTCGATGAAGCCGGCCACCAGGCTGTAGCGGTTCGGTGCCCACCCGGCCTTGCGGGTCAAAAGCACGTCTTTGCCACGGCGCACCAAGACAATGGCGCAGGGGTGAATATGCGGGAAGTGATGCGTCTGGCATGGCCTGCACTCTTTCCCCCACTCTCCGGGGAGTCTGGTCAGCGGCGCGCCACATCGTGAACAATGGCGGTTGCCCTGCTCCCAGTGGAGGATCATGCGTCCGAGTCCGGCCAGGGTGAGAAGGTCGATGGGTAGTTGCGGACGGTCTTCGGTGAAATTGATCAAGCTCAGCCCGTCAACCAGCGTGGGGTTGGCGGTGAGTTCGATCAGACGGCAGGCCGCCCCCTGCCAGTGGCCAATAAAGAGAGCTGGGCCGCGTTCTGCCGGCAGGCCTTCGTCTGTGGGGAGGGCCGGATCGGAGCCCTGAGTATCGACCACCAGCCGGTTGCGGTGCAGGCCCAGCCAGTAGCCGCTGGTCCCCGGGTCGCTGTCTGGTGGAGCCAGCACCAACTGTTGCTGTAGACTGCTGCGGTTGAACGGCAGATCGATCGCCGAGAGATAACTTTCTGGCAGGTTGCTCATGGTTTTTGCTCTTCAACCTCCAGTAATGCAAGACGCAGCAGGGCTACCTGCGTCTTGCTGTCGGTCATTTCGCCTTGCTGCAGCCTGGCGAGGGCAGCGGCCAGAGTCATGGGGCAAACGTCCAGAACCTCGTCCGACTCCAGTTGCTGTCCAACCCAGGTCAATTGGTCGGCAACAAACAGAGCGACGTATTCGTCGCAGTAGCCGATAGCGCTGAGCAGTCCGCCGAGGGGCTGGATGCGCCCGGCCCGGTAGCCGGTCTCCTCCTGAAGTTCACGCAGGGCGCACTGTTGATGCGTTTCACCGGGGTCAACCCGTCCGGCCGGAATCTCGTAGACCATGCAGCCAATCGCCGGGCGAAATTGGCGAATCAGCAGCAGCTCGCCATTGGAGAGCCTGGGGACCACGGCCGCACCCCCGGCGTGGCGGACAATTTCAAACTCGGACTGTCTGCCGTCCGGCAGTTGGTGGGTCTCGATGCCGACTTCGAAGACCCTGCCCGAAAAAACTGTCTGTCGCTTAAGTGGTCTCTTCATACCGTTTTAGCGCCTCCACGCATGAGTGCGGCGTTTTGTCGCTGTCGTGCTCCGGTATTCAAGGCGCTGCCGTGACATTCCTTTCGAAGCCGCTACACTTATGAACATGACTCATCCCCCTGATCGACAGGGGCGGCTGTTGGCTGTCGGTGATATCCACGGCTGCCTCGCATCGCTTGAGCATCTTCTCGACCAAGTCTGTCCTCGGTCCGAAGATCGTATGGTGTTTCTGGGCGACTATATCGATCGCGGGCCGGACAGTGCCGGGGTCATCGAATTGTTGCTCAAATTCGCCGAACAGCACCCGTATACGGTTTTTTTACGGGGCAACCACGAGCAGATGTTCCTCGATTTTATCAGCGATCGCGATCCCCTCCCTTTCCTGGCCAACGGCGGAGATTTAACCCTTGCCAGCTACCAAAAGCGCGACCTCTGGCCAATCCCACGGCGGCATCTCAAGTTCTTCGAGCCGTTGCGCGATTTTTTCGAAACGCCAGAGTTCATTTTCGTCCATGCCGGACTCAGACCCGGAATCCCTCTGGTCGAACAGAATCCGGACGATCTGCTCTGGATCCGCGATGCCTTTCTGTCCAGCCCTGCCGATTGGGGGAAGACCGTGGTGTTTGGACACACTCCGCATCACCAGCCGCTGATGACGGACGGGCGGATCGGACTTGATACCGGCTGTGTCTACGGTCGACGCTTGACCTGCTGTGATGTTCACAGCAAGCAGATGTGGTCGGTCTAAGCCCGGTCGGCTATTTCCACCGTCTGAGCAGGTCTCCTTCACGGGTTCCCTGTGGCAGGGGGAAAAGGACCCTGGCATTGGGCTGAACGACGGAGAGGGGTTTTCCCTGCTCGCTGGTTACCGATTCGACAACCACCTCTTTCTGATTCATGCCGGGGCCAATCAGTTCGAGCCGATCACCGCATTGAAAGCGGTTGCGCCCCTCGACAAGGGCCGGGCCGGTTGCTGGTGCCTGCAGGACCACTCCGACAAAATCACACTGTCGACGATAACTGCTGTCTTCGGCGTGGACAAAAGCCGAATCGTCGGCGAACAGGAACCCTGTCCCGTAAGGCCGATGGCTGACGGCGTCGAGCTCTTTGAGCCACTGTGGGTCGACCTGAAAACCCTCGGGATTCTCCAGGTAGGCGTCGACAGCGGCCCGGTAGACCCTGGTGACGGCGGCGACATAATAGCGGCTCTTCATGCGTCCCTCGATCTTCAGACTGTCAACACCCGCTTGAAACAGTTCGGGGAGATGTTCGATCAGGCAAAGGTCACGGCTGTTGAACAGGTAGGTCCCTCGTCGATCCTCTTCGATGGGGAAGAGTTCCCCGGGGCGGGTCGCTTCCTGGAGATGGTATTCCCAGCGGCAGGGGTGGCTGCAGTTTCCCTGGTTGGCGCTGCGGTTGGTCAGTGCCGTGGAGAGCAGACACCGTCCCGAATAGGCCATGCACATCGCGCCGTGTACGAACATTTCGAGCTCTATGGTCGTCTGAGTGCGGATGGTGCGAATCTCTTCGAGGCTTAGTTCGCGGGCCAGGTTCAGCCGTTTGACCTGTTGCGACTGCCAAAAATTGGCGGCGGCGGCGTTGAGAGTGTTGGCCTGGGTCGACAGGTGAATATCGCGGTGTGGGTCGATGCTGCGAATCAGGGAGAGCATTCCCGGGTCGGCCAGGATATAGGCATCGTGTTCGAACTCCCGCAGAGAAATGAGCAGTGCGCGGCAGGATTCTTCCTCTGAAGGGCGCAGATAGGCGTTGAGAGTAAGGTAGAGCTTTTTCCCCCGGTCGTGAGCCAGGGTGCAGCCCTGCCGCAGCTCATCCAGATCGAGGTTTCCGGCTTGGGCCCGCAGGCTGAACTGGGTCAGGCCGCAGTAGACAGCGTCGGCTCCGTAATGCAGGGCTGTTTCGAGCTTTTCCAGGTTGCCGGCAGGGGCCAGAAGTTCGGGTGGTCGCAAGTGATATCTCCAAAGAGGATATGAGCAGAGTCAGCATAGCATAGTCGCGGCCCTTCCGTGCAGTCCCATTTGGCTCTTAGGGCTTAAGGAGGACTGCTCTGGCTGTAAAGAAAACCTTGCGCATCAAGCAGGAAAATCAAGCTCATCAAGCTTGACAAGTCATGAAATACCCTGTAATTTCTAACAAATTTGTTCTAATGGTAGAATTGGAGATGAAAATTTCTTTGCAGCTTTTGCGTATACTGACAGCAGCCTTGCTGGCCGCGTCCGTTCTTTCATCCTGCGCTCCGGCAAGACTTCCAGGTGAGGGCAACCTTTCCCTTGATGTGCGGCGCATGCAGCTGGATCTCGGCCAGCAACAGCGAGCTGTAGCCGACCTCAGCGAACGGCTTGCGGCCTATGAACAGAGACTGCAGCAGCAGGAAGCAACCGTAAACGACCTGCGCCAGCAGCTGGCCGAGCTGGAAAAGCCCTCGCCGGCCGCGGTAGCAGCAGGCACCCAAGGGGGAGTCGCTGCGGCGATGGGTCAAGGCAGCGGGCAGTCGCCGACCGAGATCTACCTGCAGGCTTTTGGCGACTATGCATCAGGAAGATACCGCCAGGCCATTCAGGGCTTTCAAACCTTTCTGAACAATTTTCCAAACAACAGCTATGCGGGGAATGCCCAATACTGGCTCGGAGATTGCTATTTCAACCTGCAAGAGTACGCCATGGCGATTGATGCATTCCGGCGCGGGGTGGATGAGTACCTCCAGTCACCTAAAAGCCCTGATGCCTTGCTCAAAATTGTCATGGCACAGTTTCAGTTAGGCAATCTCGAAGAAGCCAGTCAGACCCGCGATACTCTGAACCGGCTTTACCCGGCCAGCACTGCAAGCAAGAAGGCCGCAGAGCTTGCTCTGCCTTAGCACTCAAGAGAGACCCAGCCAAGGGGGAATCATGAAGATCAAAAACTTTTTTGCGGTTGTCTGCCTGCTGCTGCTGTTTCAGCCCTGTGCTGAAGCTGAGGATCAACGCCCTTTCGTTTATACGATTGTCAAGGGCGACACCCTTTGGGACATTTCTGAGCGATTTATCGACGACCCCTTCTATTGGCCAAAGATCTGGGCGGACAATCCGTACATCGAAAACCCCCACCTGATTTTCCCCGGCCAGAAGCTGCGTATTCACAAAAACCACATCGAGATACTCCCTGCCGAGGACGCAGTGGCTGTGTCGGCTGAACTCTCGCCTGCTGAAGAGGCGGGGGGGAGCGTGCCCGAGGAGAACTTCGCGCCCGCGACTGATCTTGACCTGTCGAGCAGCGAGGAGTTGGTGATGGTGTCAACTTTCGGTGGGGCAAGAAGCTTTATTGCTGATGAAGAGATTGACAACCTCGGAACTCTGATCGATTCGACCGACAATAAGATCCTCATCAGTGAAAATGATGTGGTCTTTCTCGAAATGAGAAACCTGGCGGAAATCGCTCCCGGGGATCTTTTCGACTTCGTTAACCTCGGGAAAGAGGTCGCACACCCGATCAGCCGCAAAAGCATCGGTTATCAGTCGGTCAAGGTCGGAACCGTCGAGATTACCGGGGTTACCCCGTCGGTCGCTGTCGGTATCGTTACAGACTCGTCCCGGGAGATCGTGCGTGGGACCAAAGTCAGAAGATATCAGGCCGTTCCGGATAAAATCGCTCTCAAGGATGCCGATGAGGCTCTTCAGGGTTACGTTGTCTCCGCCGATGAGGGGAAGCTGGCTCTAGGCCAGTGGGATGTGATCCATGTCGATATAGGCTCTGAAGCAGGCCTTGAAGTCGGTCATCAATTCGATATCCTGCGCGACAGACAGGCTTCCAAGTTTGCGCTGGACCGCAAGGGCTTGAAACTGCCGGACATCGACCTGGGAGATGCGGTGGTTATTGAGGTCAGACCTCGCTATGCGGCAGCCTTGGTGACCAGTATCAGCAATCTGCCGATCTATCGGGGTGACAAGATCGAGACCAAGACCAAATAGTCTCATCGCTTTTTTTGCGACACAGCTCATGGCCGCAATGGCCAGATGGGCGGTGTCGACTTGTTTCTGTTATTGGCCTTTGGCCTGCTGTTGATGCTCCGGAGGGGCGATCATGCCACACAGAACCGCCTGGCTGAGGCTGTTGCTGACGCCGGGTTTGGGCCGCACCAGCCTTTCACGGCTGGTCGATTGTTTCGCAGACCCCCAATCGATAATCGAGGCTGCGGCTGAGGGCTGGCCGCAGTTGCCCGCTTTGCGCCGGGATCTCGCGCGGGAAATCCCGGGCGAGGGTGATCCGCGTGTCGCTAAGGCGTTGCAGCGACTTGACCAGCAGGATGTTCGGCTGATCAGTGGCGTCGATGACGATTACCCTGAACCGTTGCGTCAAATCCCGGATCCGCCGGTGGTTCTGTTTGTCAGAGGACTGTGGCCTCCGCCCGCAGCAGCGATTGCCATTGTCGGCACACGGCGCCCGAGTCCGACCGGGACCATGATCGCCGCCGATTTCGCCGAGCAGTTGGCCGAAGCCGGGCTGGCAATTGTCAGCGGCCTGGCCCGTGGGATCGATGCCGCGGCGCACCGTGGGGCGCTGCAGGGAGGAGGGCTCACCCTGGCCGTGCTCGGTTGCGGTATCGACCGGGTCTATCCTCCCGAGAACACCCGTTTACACCGGCAGATTGCCGAGCACGGAACGCTCCTTTCTGAATACCTCCCCGGCACTCCCCCCATGCCTGGTCACTTCCCCGGGCGCAACCGCATCATCAGTGGCCTGACCCGTGGTGTGCTGGTGGTCGAGGCCGCGGTGGATAGCGGATCACTGATTACGGCCGATTTTGCTCTTGATCAGGGCCGGGAAGTGATGGCGGTCCCGGGAAACATCACCCAGCCGACCAGTTATGGCCCCAACCTGCTCATCAAGCAGGGTGCCCAGCCGGTGACAGATGTCAGCGACATCCTTAACCTGCTTGGACAGGCACCGCAGTGGCAGCCGTGCCGCCGGAGGGAGGTCCGGGTGGTTGAAGAGCTTGGCGAGCCGGCCTCCTCACTGCTCGCGAGCCTCGATACAACCCCGCGACATATCGATCATCTCGCGCTGGAAAGTGGGTTGACACCTATGAACCTTTTCGATATTTTACTGCACCTAGAGCTTCAGGGGCTGGTACGACAGCTGCCGGGAGCCCGTTTCGTACGTTGCTGATGACCCCATTTTCACCCCCGAGGAGCTCGCTTGAGAGAACGGGTTCTGGCGATAGTCAACCTTATCGCCCAATACTTCCTTGATGAGTATGACATGCTTTCCGAGTCGGAACTTGTCGAGGAGTTGCTGGAAATCGGGTATGAAATCGA
>PKTY01000279.1 GCA_002869725.1 Desulfuromonas sp.
CAGGACGGTATCCCGGGATATAGTCAAATAGTGTCAGTCGGAAATGCCTGCCAGGCTCCACAATTGGCCACTATCACTTACAATGAGACCAACGATGTGTCTTGGGTAACGTGGCATTTGAGTGATAATTGTCCTAACTATATCCTGACCCAGAATGGCACTGATCTGTACAGCGGTCCTGAGAACAATTTTATGTACGTAGGTGTTCTCGGCGGAACGATAGAAGTCATGGCAACGGACATTAACAATGTCCTGTTGGTTAGCCCAAAGGTGACTGCTGAGCGGTACACACCCCCTGCGCCGGTTGCGGTTTCCGCTCCGCGAAATCTTCAAGTCCCCGGTTCTGATCCCGATGGTGACTACTGGGTTGTATGGACTTCGAGTGAGACAAACGGTGTGACCTATGTCCTTACGGAAAATAGCGTCGAGGTATACCGGGGGAGCGAAACATCGTACCGGGTGTCAGGGAATATTTACGGAACGTATGATTACATGTTGAAGGCAGTAAAGACTGGGTCTGCCGACAGTCCTGAGATCGGTCCACTAACTACGGAGGTAAGGGTTGGTAATATCGATTGGATTGATGTGCCTGCGGGAGATAGTGACGGCTCTTACTGGGTGTCTTGGGCGAAAAGTGCAACTTCGGGAGTCACTTACACCCTCTATGAGAATGGAAGTCAAGCATATCAAGGGACTTCTACAAGTTTTCTGGTCACTGGCAAAGGTTCAGGAAACTACGGCTATACGGTGAAAGCCTCTGAGTCCGGTTCTGAAAGTCCGCTGATGGGGCCGGCGACAACGGTTGTAGCACCTGCCGTTCGAAGCGTGCGACGGATAATGGTCCCGTCTACGGATGCCGATGGCAAGTACTGGGTCAGTTGGTGGCCTAGCCGTACTGCCGGCGTGGAATACGTGCTTACCGAGAACGGCAGCCAAATTTATCAAGGGACCGGAACCGCCTACCGTCTGGCCGGGAAGGGAAGTGGCAGCTACACCTATGCCGTAAAGGCGATCAAGACCGGTTGGGCAGACAGTCCGGAACTGTCGGGTACGGTGACAGTCACCATTCCGTAAGGCACCGTTATTCGTCCATATCTCGTATCCCCCTGCCGACATAGTTCGGCAGGGGGATCTCTGGTTAAAGTGCACTTCATCGAAAAGTGGAGCGAAGTCCAGACAGTCGTGCTGGAGGGCTTTCGGCTTTTTGGCCTGGCCATACATCCCCCCTGGCGCCAACGCAAAAAAAACAGGGCGGGTTCCTTAGTGTTGAGGCTGGCTCGATTGATTCGATAAGTCGCGGATAATCGGTCGAGTACGAGTCCGAGCCTCTTGCAAACAGCCTTCCCCGTTAACGACCGGCTCCTGTCCCTTTCAAATGGACAAACCAGTAGGCGAAACCAACGAATACCACTCCGCCGATGATGTTGCCGAGGGTGACCGGCACCAGGTTGGTGATGAAGAAGCTGCTCCAGTCGAGACCGGGGAGGTCGAGGCCGAGACGGTTCTCAAGCAGCAGGCCGGTGGGGATGAAGTACATGTTGGCCACCGAGTGCTCAAAGCCGCTGGCGACGAAGGCCATGATCGGCATGTAGCAGGCCAGTATTTTGCCGGGAATGTCGCGGGCGGCGGTGGCCATGAAGACCGCCAAACAGACCAGCCAGTTGCAGAGAATGCCGCGCACCAAGGCGACTCCGAAGGGGAGCTGGCACTTGGCCTGGGCAATGGTGAGAGCGTGGTCGGCGACTTGCCCGGTCTGCCATAGCTCCGATTGCACCATCAGCCAGGCGAAGAACAGCGATCCGGCCAGATTGCCGAAAATGACGATGGTCCAGTTCTCGGCAATCTTCCCCCAGGGGAGCTGACCGTGGAGGGCGGTCTTTGTGAGCAGGCTGTTGCCGGTGAACAGCTCGGCACCGCAGATAACCACCAGCATCAGACCGAGGGAGAAGACGCTGCCGCCGAGCAGCCGGCTCACTCCCAGGCCGAGATGCTTGGCCGCATCCGAGGTCACCAGGGTAGCCAGTTCCGCGCCGAAGGCGATATAAAACCCGGCCAGCAGGCTCAGCACCAGGGTGCGCGACAGCGGTTGGGTCAGGACGCGCTGACCGTTTCTGGCGATTGCCTCGGCCGTTTCGGCCGGAGTCAGAAAGCGTTTTTCCATCACATGCCGAGCTCGGCCGCCAGTCGGTTCCAGGCCGACAGGCTGCGTTCGATCACCCCCATCTCGACACAGTAAGCAATCCGGAAATATCCCGGTGCGCCGAAGCCTGATCCGGGGACCAGCAGCAGATTGTGCTTTTGAGCGCAGCGCACGAACTCGACGTCATCTTCCAGTGGTGATTTCGGGAAGAGATAGAAGCCGCCACCCGGTTTGACTATGCTGAATCCAAGCCCGGTGAGATGTTGGTAGAGGATATCGCGCTTCTGCTGGTATTCGCCGACATCGACACTCTCGTTTTGTAGCAGTGCCACCAGCTTTTGCATCAGGGCCGGGGCGTTGACGAAGCCGAGCACCCGGTTGCAGAAGATCGCTCCTTCCATGAACCTGTCGACATCGTCCATGGCAGGGTTGGCGGCAAGGTAGCCGATCCGCTCGCCGGGAAGAGCCAGGTCTTTGGAGTGGGAGGTGACCACCACCGCATTGCGGATGTACGGGAAGATCTGGGGAACCGGGTTGCCGTCGAAAGCGAGTCGCGCGTAGGGTTCGTCGGAGATCACATAGATGGTCTGTCCGAGCTCCTGCTGCTTGCGCTCCAGCATCCGACCCAGTTCGCTTAAAGCTGTAGCCGGGTAGACCGCGCCGGTTGGGTTGTTCGGCGAGTTGATGATGATGGCCCGGGTGTTGGCGCTGATAGCCGCTTCGATGGCCGGGATGTCGAGCTGGAAGGTCTCGCGGTCGGTCCAGACCTCTCGGGTGGTGCCGCCGTGGTTGTCGGCGTAAAATTTGTATTCAACAAAGTAGGGGGCGAGGATAATCACCTCCTCCCCCGGGTTAAGGATGGTTTTGAGAACCACGTTGAGGCCGCCGCCGGCCCCGCAGGTCATGACCACCTGACTGGCTTTGACCGGCTCGCCGGAGATCGCGGCCAGGCGATCGGCGATGGCCTGACGGGTCTCCGCATATCCGGCATTGTTCATGTAACGGTGCATGCCGGGGAGGGGATGCTCGGTGAGTCGGCGCAATTCGCGATGGAAGGCTGCGGGCGGCTCGACGCAGGGATTGCCGAGGGTGAAGTCGTACACCTTGTCGGCTCCGTGCTCGGCGACCAGGGCGGCCCCCTCCTCGAACATGCGGCGAATCCAGGAAGAACGTTCGATGGCGGTGGCGACTTTGCTGGCGATGGTCATTGATTGGCTCCAGTTCGTATCAAGTTGGTGTCATTTTCGAGTGGAGCGAGTTTAGCCGTCGTCCGTATGCAGGTCAAGATCCCCTTGCATGCCCGGCAAGCCGGTTTCAAGTCGATCATGAACTTGCTTTTCCATGGGCTATCGGCTAGATTTCCAAATCTCCAGAGTGTGCCAGGCAAGGAGCAGAAAATTGACCATACAGCGTCTTCAGGAACTGCGTCAGGAGATCGACGGTGTCGATGACCAGATTCTCGAGCTATTGAACCGCCGCGCCGAGATGGTGATCGAGGTCGGGCGGACCAAGCAGCAGAGTCAGGGTGAGTTCTATGTGCCGAGCCGGGAAAAGGCGATCTACGAGCGCCTGGTGTCCAGTAACTCCGGCCCCTTCCCGGCCGATGGCCTGCGCCGGGTTTTTCGCGAAATCATCTCGGCCTCTCTCTCTCTTGAACAGCCGCTGAAAGTCGCCTTTCTCGGCCCCCAGGCAACCTATACCCACGTGGCGGCCATGCAGCAGTTCGGTCTGTCGGCTCAACTGGTGCCGCTGAAAAGCATCAGCTCGATTTTTGATGAAGTCGCCAGAGGGCGCGCCAGCTACGGGGTGGTGCCGGTGGAGAACTCCAACGAGGGTGTGGTTTCCCATACCCTCGACATGTTCATGACGTCGGAGCAGAAGATCATCGCCGAGATTCTGTTGGAGGTCTCCCACGATCTCCTCAACCTCAGTGGCCGTGTTGAGGAGATTCGCAGGGTGGTTTCACACCCCCAGGCCCTGGGCCAGTGCCGGTTGTGGCTGGAGGAGAACCTGCCCGACACGCCCCTGGTCGAGGCTTCCAGTACCGCCAACGCCGCCCAGCAGGCAGCCGAGGATGAGGGGACGGCGGCGATTGCCAGCGAGACGGCCGGAATCCTTTATGGCCTCAGGGTGGTCAAACACAAGATCGAGGACAACCCCAACAATTTCACCCGCTTTCTGGTCATTGGCCGCCAGGGGCAGGGGCCGAGTGGTCGCGACAAGACCTCGATCCTGTTCAGTGTCAAGGATCAGGCCGGGGTGCTCTACCACATGCTCGAACCCTTCTACAAACGGAATATCAACCTGTCGAAGATCGAAAGCCGGCCGATGAAGAGCAAGGCTTGGGAATATATCTTTTTTCTCGACATGGAGGGTCATGCCGAGGAGGCTGACGTGAGCGCGGCCATCGATGAACTGCGCGGCTATTGTCAGTTTCTCAAGATTCTCGGTTCCTACCCGCGGGTTCGCTGACCCTGCAACGCAGCGGTCAAGTGGACGATGTCAAACAAACCATGACTTAGGAACAGGTGTGCAGACCAAAGACTTTTTCATTGACAGGATGGCCATTGTTGGTGTCGGCCTGATCGGCGGTTCCCTCTCCCTGGCCCTGAAACAGGCCGGGGTGGTCGGCGAGGTGGTCGGAATCGGGCGGGGGCGGGCCAACCTGGAGAAGGCTCTCGAACTCGGTGTGGTCGATACCGTTACTCAGGACCTGGCTGCCGGAGTAGCCGGTGCCGATCTGGTTTTTCTGGCCACTCCGATACTGGCCCTGGGCGAGGTGACCCGGCAGATGATGCCGCACCTCAAACCTGGTGCGATTCTCACTGACGGCGGCAGCGTCAAGCAGGCGGTAATCGACGCCATCGAACCTCAACTGCGTGCTGATGTGCAGTTTGTCCCTGGTCACCCGATTGCCGGCACCGAGAACAGTGGTGCCGAGGCGGCATTTGCTACTCTTTACCAACAACGACGTTGCATTCTGACTCCGACCAGAAAGAGTTCATCCCAGGCACTGCAGCAGGTTCGCCGGATGTGGGAGATTGCCGGCAGCGAAGTCGTGGTGATGGAGGTCGATAAGCACGACCGGGTGCTGGCGGCGATTAGTCACCTGCCCCATATGGTGGCCTATGCCCTGGTTAATGCGGTCGGCGCTTACGACCGCTACAATGAGAACATCCTTGAATATTCGGCCGGTGGTTTTCGTGATTTTACACGGATCGCTTCGTCTGACCCGACCATGTGGCGTGATATCGCCCTGACCAATCGCGAGGCGCTGATCGAAATGATGGATCAGTTTGTGACCTTCTTCAGCGAACTGAAACAGGATGTGGCGACAGGCGATGGTGATCGCCTGTTCGAGTTTTTTAGGCGCTCCAAGCAGAGTCGGGATGAGATTCTGTGAGCCTGAGTCGTTGCGGTGGGGATTTCCGGTTGGGTTTAAGCCTAAGTACGAGCGAGGGATACGGATCGATATGAGTGACAAGACGCAGATGCGAACGATCAAGCCGGCAACTGGGTTGCGCGGCGAGGTCCGGGTTCCCGGTGATAAGTCGATCTCCCACCGTTCGATCATGCTCGGCTCTCTGGCCGAGGGGACGACCCGGGTCAGTGGCTTTCTGATGGGAGAGGACAACCTGGCCACCTGGAGGGCTTTTGCGTCGATGGGGGTCAATATCCGTCAGCTGGGTGAAACCGAACTGGAAATCGAGGGGTGTGGCCTTGACGGTCTGCGCGAACCCGGCGACGTACTCGACTGTGGCAACTCCGGGACCACCATGCGCCTGATGACCGGTCTTTTGGCCGGTCAATCGTTTTTCAGTGTTCTGACAGGGGACCAGTACCTGCGCCGGCGGCCGATGAAACGGGTGGTTGGGCCCTTGGGGGAGATGGGGGCGCGCATCTGGGGGCGCGATGGTGGCGAGCGGGCCCCTCTGGCCATTCAGGGAGCCCGGCTTCGGCCGGTCAATTATGTTTCCCCGGTGGCCAGCGCCCAGGTCAAGTCGGCCATTCTGCTTGCCGGACTTTACACCGAGGGGGAGACCACCGTCCGTGAGCCCCATCTGTCCCGCGATCACAGCGAGCGTATGCTGGGCTGTTTCGGCGCCGACCTCCGACCTTTTTCCGGTGGTGTCAGTCTCACCGGTCGCCCGCGACTTAAAGCCCAAGATCTATTGATCCCTGGAGATATCTCTTCGGCTGCTTTTTTCCTGGTGGCCGGTCTGATCGTTCCCGGTTCCGAACTGCTGATCGCTAATGTCGGGATCAATCCGACTCGCTGCGGGGTGATCGATGTTCTGCGGGCCATGGGCGGGCAGATCGAGCTGGTCAACGAGCGTCTGCAATCCGGTGAGCCGGTAGCCGACCTGCTGGTGAAGCACAGCAACCTCAAGGGGATCGAGATCGGCGGAGAGCTGGTGCCGCGGGCGATCGATGAGTTCCCGGTCATCAGCGTTGCGGCGGCAGTTGCCGAAGGGGTGACCACGGTGCGCGATGCGGCTGAACTGCGCGTCAAGGAGACCGACCGGATTGCTGCCATGGTCAGCGAGCTCAGCCGCCTCGGCGTGGAGGTCGAGTCTCTCCCCGATGGTATGCGCATCAACGGTCGGGGCGAATTTGCCGGAGGGGAGGTCTCCTCCCACGGCGACCACCGAATCGCCATGAGTCTGGCGATGGCGGCCCTGGCAGCGACTGGCCCGGTCACCATCGACGACACCTCATGTACCGAAACCTCGTTCCCCGGCTTCTGGAGACTGCTGGCAGGACTCTGCCAGGGGGAATGAAACGGACACTTTCTCCATGAAAAAACTGATCGTCGCCATTGACGGACCTTCCGGAGTTGGCAAGAGCACGCTCAGCAAGCTGCTGGCCAGAGAACTCGGCTATGTGAATCTCGACACCGGGGCCATGTATCGCACTGTCGCTCTGGCTGCTCAGCGTCAGGGGATCGATCCGGACGACGCGGAGAGGCTCGAGCGGCTGTGTGCGGCCATTCGCATCGACTTCGTTCGCGAGGCGGCCGAGGAAAAGGTGCTGCTGAACGGCGAAGATGTCTCCCGGCAGATTCGCAGCCCGGAGATCAGCCTGTTGACCGCCCGCATTGCGGCCTGCCCTGCGGTTCGCAGCGCGATGGTGGCTCGACAACGGGTACTCGGGGCCGGTGGCGGGGTGGTCCTCGAGGGGCGTGACATCGGCACCGTCGTCTTCCCTCAGGCTGATATCAAGCTGTTCCTCAAGGCATCCCCTGCAGAGCGTGGCCGTCGCCGCTTTCTCGAACTGCAGGCCAAGGGAGTGCAGTCCGACCTGGCACGGACAATCGCCGATGTGGAGGAGCGCGACGCCTCAGACAGTTCACTGGAGGTTTC
>PKTY01000278.1 GCA_002869725.1 Desulfuromonas sp.
GGGTGAACTTCAGAGCCTGTATGGTTCTACATGCGACGAAATCAACTATGATTCAAAAGTTCACACCCTTTCCCTGAGTGCCGACTACCAGGCCTCGAAGAAGCTTTCTCTCAATTTCGGGGCAACCTACAGCTATGCCGAAAGTGGCATGAACGGTATCAATCACGTAGCACCGTTTGACGCAACGGGTACGCTTGCCGACTTCTACAATGCAGACAGTGACAGCTCGAAAACTGTCGGCACTGATACAGGCTGGGAAAACCGGATCGGCCTGGTCGAAACCTACTCGGATCTTGAGTACAGCAGGCTCGATCTGACCGCAGGAGGCACGTACGATTTCACTGAGCGCCTCTACACATCCTGCAGCGTCACCTACAGCGAACTCGACGCTGAAGAAGAGTACGTATTCGGCGACGAAGACGGTACCGCTTATTTCGCCTTCCTCGGTGTCGGCTACCGTTTCTAGGTCCACTTACAAGTTAAACAGTTTTGCCTCACGTTGATTGCCCGGCTGTGAATGCAGCCGGGCAATTTTTTCAGGGGAGGCATGAGGTCCGGGATTGATCTTGTGGAATTTTCAGCTGGGCCTGCACGAACCGTTATGTTAAGAGATAAGGTTGTTTTGATCCCGATCCTCTTTTTGACTCAACTCTGCCGGTAAGGTCATGTCTGACACACTCTATCAATTGAAACAGCCGGCCCGCTATCTTGGCGGTGAGCTGGGCAGCGTGACCAAGGACTGGACGACGGTTGACGTCACCTTCGCCCTGGCATTCCCCGATGTTTACGAAGTCGGCATGAGCCATGTCGGCTCGGCCATTCTCTATCGCCTGCTCAACGACATCGCCTGGATTGCCGCCGAGCGCAGCTACGCCCCCTGGCCGGATCGCGAGGCGCAGCTGCGTGCTGAAGGCAAACACCTGACCAGTCTCGAAAATGACCGTTCCCTGGCCGAATTCGACATCCTTGGTTTCTCCCTGCAGTACGAACTCTGCTACAGCAATGTACTGACCATGCTCAATCTGGCCGGGCTGCCGCTGCGCTCTGTGCAGCGGAGTGAAGACACACCGCTGGTTGTGGTCGGCGGGCCATGTGCCTTCAATCCCGAACCGTTGGCCGACTTTATCGACTGTGCCCTGATCGGCGATGCCGAACAAGCGGTTGTCGAACTGTGTCAGGCGGTGCGCACAGCCAAACATCTCGGAGAAGACCGCTCTACCCTGCTGCAGCGCCTGGCGACCATTGAGGGGATCTATGTGCCGCGTCATTTCACGGTCAGCTACCAGGACGACGGGCTCGTCGCAACGATCGACCCGGTTGCTGGTGGTAGGGCACGCGTGCGGCGTCGGGTGCTGGCCGACCTCGACCAGGCTCCCTACCCGGAGCGGCCGGTGGTTCCGTTTCTGCAGACTATCCACGATCGGGTGGCCGTCGAGGTGGCGCGCGGCTGTACCCGAGGCTGCCGGTTTTGCCAGGCCGGCTACATCTACCGGCCGGTGCGCGAACGCAGCCCGCAGACCGTGCGTCGACTGGTCGATCAGGCGCTGCGCCACTCCGGCTATGACGAGGTTTCGCTGCTCTCACTGTCGACTGGCGACTATAGTGCCATCGAGGCTTTGATGCAGAACCTGATGGGCTGTTATGCCGGTCAGAAGGTTGCTCTGTCTTTGCCCAGCCTGCGTGTCGGTTCACTGACGCCGACCTTGATGGAAGAGATCAGGAAAGTGCGCAAGACCGGCTTCACCCTGGCGCCGGAGGCGGGGAGCGAACGGCTGCGGAGGGTGATCAACAAGGGGATCGATGCCGAGGCGCTGGTCGAAGCGGCCCGCACTGCGTTTGGCCTGGGCTGGAGGGTGATCAAGCTCTACTTCATGATTGGCCTGCCGACGGAGACTGAACAGGATCTGCAAGAGCTGGTCGAGCTGGCCAGTCGGGTCAAGTTTGCCGGCAAGGGGAGTCAGGGCGGAGCCGACGTCAACGTGTCGGTGTCGACCTTTGTCCCCAAAGCCCATACTCCCTTCCAGTGGCAGCAACAGATCAGTTACAGCGACACGCTCAAGCGCCAGGAGTGGCTGCGCAACGCCCTGAAGAAGAAGCGGCTGAGGCTCAAGTGGCATGAGGCCGAGTTGTCGCTGCTCGAAGGGGTGTTTGCCCGTGGCGATCGTCGGCTGGGCGCCGTTCTGGAGCGGGCCGTAGCTCTTGGCTGCCGGTTTGACGGCTGGCGCGATCACTTCCGTTGGGACCTCTGGCAGCAGGCCTTTGCCGAAACCGGCCTCGACCCCGACTGGTACCTGCGTCAGCGCGGAACTGATGAACTCCTTCCCTGGGATCATATCGATGCCGGGGTCAGTAAAAATTACCTGCAGCGGGAGCTGCAGAATGCGCTCATGGAAAAGAGTACTGCGGACTGTCGCACCGGCCAATGTTCCGCCTGTGGACTGTGCGATTTCGAGCACGTCCGCCCCCGCTTGACAGAAAGGGAGATTCTGCCAGATACCCCTGCCGACCAAGCGACTTTCGAAGTGCCGGAGCCGACCGAGACCCTCGCTCTTCCCAAGGTTCGTCTGACCATGACCAAGACCGGCCGGCCGACCAGTCTCAGTCACCTTGAGTTCATGACCCTGATCAAGCGGGCCATCAAACGTGCCCGATTGCCGGTCCGCTTCTCGGCCGGGTACCATCCGGCACCACGGATCAGTTTCGGCGATGCCCTGCCTCTGGGCGTCTCCAGTCTGGCCGAGCTGGTCGACCTCGACCTGACATTGGCGCTCGCTCCGGAAGAGGTCATGACACGGCTCAACAGCGAACTGCCGGAAGGTGTGACGATCCGCCAGGCAGAGAGCTGGCCGCGCAAAGGGCCTGCGCCGGCCGACAGTATCTGTTCGGCAACCTATCGGGTCCCTTTAGCCGAGGACTGCGATGCTGAACTGCTGGCAACCCGGATTGATATGTTTCTCAAAGCCGACAGCGTTGTTGTGCTCCGTCACAAGCAGAAACGCAGCATTGAGGTCGATCTGCGCCCCTGGGTCGTCGATCTCAAAGTCAAGGGGCAGCAACTGTCGATGAAGATGGCCCATGGCAGCCCCCTGGTGCTGGCCGGCCACCTGCTGCAGATGGATGTCGAGCAGGTGCGAAGTCTCGGGATCTGCAAGCTTGCCGTGGAACGCCAACAGGAGATTTGTCAAAATCTCGAACAGTCGTAGACTCAAGAGGTTGACCGTAACAACACGAGGGCATCAGATCTCATTGTGAGAAGCGTCCCTGATGTCCTGGTGTTTTTGCGGTTTAACAACTCTTTCATTTTCGGAGGTTACCATGACCAAGGAACTGGTCATCAACACGACTGCCCACGAAACGCGGATCGCTCTTCTTGAAAGCGGCCACATTGCAGAGCTTTACATCGAAAGACATCGCGAGCGCGGAATTGTCGGTAACATCTACCGGGGACGGGTGATCCGCGTTCTCCCCGGCATGCAGGCCGCCTTTGTTGATGTCGGCCTCGATAAAGCCGCTTTTCTCTATGTGGCCGATGTGCTCGACGAGATGGAAGCGGTGGAGCATTTTGTCGAAGTCGGCCACCGCCATGACGAACTGGGGAGCGAGGAGAGCAGTGAGCAGCATCCTCCTCTCCCCCCCATTGAGGATCTGCTTCAGGAAGGGCAGGAAATTCTGGTCCAGGTCGCCAAAGAACCGATCGGCACCAAGGGGGCGCGGATCACCTCCCACATCTCTCTGCCGGGGCGCAACCTGGTCTATATGCCGACCGTCGACCATGTCGGCATCTCGCGGCGCATTGAGAATGAAGAGGAGCGCGAGCGGCTCAAACACCTGATCGACGTGATTCGCCCCGCCGGGACCGGTTTTATTGTGCGCACTGCGGCCGAGGGAAAAACAGGGGACGAACTGAAGACCGATCTCGACTACCTGGTCAGCCTCTGGGATCACATCGTCGAGCATAAGGCTGACCGCGGCGCCCCCTGTCTGATTCATTCCGATCTCGATGTGACCAGCAAGGTGCTGCGCGACATCCTGACCGAGGATGTGTCGCGAGTTATTGTCGACAGTGCCATCGAGCGCCAGAAGATTGTCCGTTTTCTCGACACCTTCATGCCCGGTCACCACTTTGAGGTCGAGCACTACCAGGAAGACGAACCGGTTTTCGACGCCTTCGGGCTCGAGGTCGAGATCGCCCGCGCTCTGGGCCGCAAGGTCTGGCTCAAAAGCGGCGGCTACATTATCATCGAGCAGACCGAGGCGCTGGTTGCCGTCGATGTCAATACCGGCCGCTTTGTCGGCAAGCACAACCTTGAAGACACTATCCTCAAGACCAACCTGGAGGCGGTGCGCGAGATCGCCTTTCAGTTGCGGCTGCGCAACATCGGCGGGCTGATTATCATCGATTTCATCGACATGGAGAAGGAGGCCCACCGCGAGAAGGTGCATGCCGCTCTCGAAGAGGCCTTGAAAAACGACAAGTCCAAGACAAACATCCTCAAGATTTCGGAGCTCGGTATGGTGGAGATGACCCGCAAGCGGGTGCGTGAAAGCATCGGTCGCACCCTGTGCGAAGCCTGCCCGTATTGTGAGGGGAAGGGTTACGTCAAAAGCAAGATCACCACGGTCTACGAAATTTTCCGTGAACTGCAGCGCGAGATGCGCAGCGCCCCCGGCTACCGCATGACCCTGTTGGTCCACACCGACATCGCCGCGCTACTCTACGACGAAGAGCGGCACGGCATCGAAGAATTGGAGAAGTACTTCGAGAAGCAGGTGACGATTCACGCCCGCCCCGGCTTTCACATCGAGCAGTTCGAGATTATTATCGGCTGAAAGGCCCCCTCAGGTCTCGACAAAGGTCTGCTGATCAATGCCGAGCTGTTCGCGAGCCATCTCGCGCAGCTTGTATTTCTGCACCTTGCCGCTGGCGGTCATCGGATAGGATTCGACAAAGAAGACGTGCTTCGGCTTCTTGTACGAGGCGATCCGTTCCCGGCAGAAATCCTGCACATCCTCTTCACGCAGGTCGAAACCCTTTTTGGCAATGATGAACGCGCCGACCACCTCTCCATATTTGGCATCAGGGATGCCGACCACCTGCACATCAAGCACCCCCTCAAGGGTGTAGAGAAACTCCTCGATCTCGCGCGGATAGATATTCTCCCCGCCGCGGATGATCATGTCCTTGATCCGGCCGGTGATCCGGTAGTAGCCCTGCTCATCGACCACCGCCTGGTCTCCTGAATGCAGCCAGCCGTCGGTGTCGATCGCCGCCGCGGTCTGCTCCGGCATGTTGTAGTAGCCCTTCATGATGTTGTAGCCGCGGCAGCAGAGTTCACCGGTCTGTCCGACAGCACATTCGGCGCCGCTCTCTGGGTCGATGATCTTGACCTCGATCTGGGGCAGGGCGGCGCCGACCGTGCCGGTGCGCTGGACGATGCTGTCATCGGTGCGGGTCTGGGTGATCACCGGCGAGGCCTCGGTCAGGCCGTAGGCGATGGTGATCTCCGAGCAGTGCATCTTCTCCATCACCTGTTTCATGGTCTCTTCCGGGCAGGGGGAGCCGGCCATGATCCCGGTGCGCAGGGAAGAGAGGTCGAACATATCGAACATCGGGTGGTCGAGTTCGGCAATGAACATGGTCGGGACCCCGTAGAGGGCGGTACATTTCTCCTGCTGAACCGCCGCCAGCACCGGCAGCGGTTCGAAGATCTCCAGCGGCACCAGGGTGGCGCCGTGGGCCAGGGCGGCCATCACTCCGAGTACGCAGCCGAAGCAGTGGAACAGCGGTACCGGCAGGCAGAGGCGGTCGGCCGGGGAGAACTTCTGGCGCTCGCCGATGTAGTAGCCGTTGTTGAGGATGTTGTAGTGGCTGAGCATCACCCCCTTCGGAAAACCGGTCGTTCCGGAGGTGTACTGCATATTGACCACTTCGTGACAGTTGAGCGACGCCTTGATCTTGTCGTAGCGTTCATTGCCGCACTGGCTGCCGAGTAGCAGCAGTTCGCGGGAATTGTACATGCCACGGTGTTTCTCCTGGCCAATGTAGATCACCGAGCGCAGGTTGGGAAACTTATCACTCTTGAGATGACCGCGCTGGCAGGAACGCAGTTCCGGGATCAGTTCATAGACGGTGTCCAGATAATTGTGATCGCGGAAACTGTCGATGATTGCCAGGGCCGCCAGGTCGGCTTGTCTGACCACATACTCCAGCTCGAACTTGCGATAGAGGGTATTGATGGTGACCAGCACCGCGCCGATTTTGGCGGTGGCGAACATGAAGGTCAGCCAGTCCGGAACATTGCGCGCCCAGAGACCGACATGATCCCCCTTGCCGATGCCGGTCGCCAAAAGCCCCTTGGCCAGGTGGTCGACCCGCTCGTTGAAGCTACGGTAGGTCCAGCGCAGACCACGGTCTGGGTAGACGATGAAATCCTGGTCAGGCAGCCGACGGACCTGTTCCTCGAAATAGGCGCCGATGGTCTTCTTGGTATAAGGCATGCTGTGATGTCCTCCGGGCTAGAAAGGGGTGTAGACGACGGCGAGGATCCGAGCCTGGCCACCGGTAGCATGCACGTTGTGGGGGACGATGGAGTCGTAGTAGATGCTATCTCCCGTTTCGAGCTGGTAGGTGCTCTGACCGTAGTTGATTTCAATGTGACCTGCCAGAACGTAAATGAACTCTTCTCCTTCATGGGTCGACAATGCCGGAGTGTCGGTGTTGGTGGGCTCGACGTCGATCAGAAACGGCTCCATGTGGCGGTCCTGCTTGCCGGCGCCCAGGGAGTGGAACGCCAGGTTGCTCCCTGTACCATGGGGGGCCTGCCCGCAAAAGCGGATCACGTCCTGCGACTGACCGCCGCGCACTACCAGCGCCCCCTGATGAGGTTCGTCGTCGAGCAGGGTACCAAGGCGCAGGCCGAGAGCCCGGGCAATGTTCATCAGCGGCGCCAGGGAAGGGATCTGTTCTCCCGCTTCGATGCGACACAGCAGATCGCTGTGACACTGACTCTGCTCGGCCAGTTGCTCAATCGACATCTGGCGGCTTTCGCGCAGTTGACGGATCTTCGATCCGATCCGGTTGGTGTCTGTCATGACGGGGCCTCCTTGGCAGGTGAATAGTTTGTCCCGTTGGGGGTCAAGTGCCGTAGCTGGCAAAGCAAGGGGAAGACTAGCATAACCCGGGCCGGTCGAAAAGCCTCGAGTGAGTGCCTGAAGTGCTCAACCCAGCGTGAAATTTTACTTGACAACTTTGCGGTACAGAACATATAAGTACCAGTTCCTGAGCAGACTGTTTGTCTGTAATAACAGGGCAAAGCGAGGTGATTAGGGTATGTACGCGGTCATTAAAACCGGGGGAAAGCAGTACAAAGTTTCCGAAGGCGACCTGGTCAAGGTCGAAAAACTGGACGGCGCGGTGGGTGAAACCATCGAGCTCAACGAAGTCCTCATGGTTGGCGGAGCGGAGGTAAAAATCGGGACACCTCTCTTGCCGGAAGCGAA
>PKTY01000343.1 GCA_002869725.1 Desulfuromonas sp.
AACATCATCTCAAGGTCTCTGTTGATGTTCTCGCTCTCGATGGCGCTGCAATGAACAAGGGCCCCGCTTAGCGGGACCCTTGTTGCAGAGGTCAGTAGAGGCCTACTTCTTGTGACAGTCGTTGCACTTGGTCGGGCCTTCCATCTCCTTATGGCAGCCTTTGCAGCTGTCGTGGGCATAGCCTTTGTCAACCGCGATCTTGGCCGGCTCTCCTTCGTGGCATTTGGCGCAGTCGGCAAGTTTCTCCTGGTGAGCCTTATGGTCGAAGGTCACCGTCCCCTTCTTGTTTTCGTAGGTCACGACATCGGCCGCGATGGCGATATTGATTCCGACGAAAGCCAACAGCAGTGTGATCAGTACCAGTCTCTTCATGATTTAACCTCCTTGTTCGGGTTGGGTTGATTGCCTCAATGGCACCTTTATAAACTCGGCTACAGTTTTAACCTGAAAAATGAGATTTGACATCAGACATCGCGTCGTATTCCAAACGATGTCGATAGTAATCCTCGTGATTTCAGCGAGTTGTTTTGTAAATGTCGAGTCGTTCAATTGTTCTTTTCGACGTTTACAGCTGTAAACCCAACTGTTATTGTTGTTCATCATGAGTGATACGTCTTGGTCGGCCAACTCTGCCAGTGTCTGTCTCGATGGTGCCGAAGTGAAGCGCCTGCGCGAGAGTCAGAAACTGACCCAGCTTTATGTCAGCAAGGTGGTGGGTGTGACCACCGATACCATCTCGCGCTGGGAGAACAACCGTTACCCGACCATTCGACGTGACAATGCCCTGAAGCTTGCTGAGGCCCTTGAGGTTCCCCTCGAGCTGTTGTTGCGCAAAGAGGATGAAGATGTAGAGAGTTCCGCGCCATCATCATCGGGAACACCAAAAAAACTTTTTATCTGGGTTGCGCTGGGGTCGTTATTGCTGACCGCGGTCCTGTTTTTGACCATGCGCACCGTTGCCCCCCCTATGTCTATCGCTGTCGAAGCGCACCGTGATCTGCCCAGACATGCCGCCCCCGGTTTTGTGTTGCCGGTGGTGATTGAACTCAGCCAATCGATCGGAGAGGGTGGCTTTATTCTGCGTGAACACTTTCCCAAAGGCTGGCAGATGTTGCAGGCAGCACCTCCGGCTTCGAGTCTCGATAATGTCAACGGAGTGGCGCGCTGGATCATCAAGTCGGGGGAGAGGCTTGAGCGTATCAGCTATCTGCTCCAGGTGATCCCGGAGACTCTGCCCGGGGTATCGCAGTCGTTTGAGGGGGAGGTGGTCGCCGGCGGTGATCGTAACCCGACGGTTTCATCGATCCATGATGACAAACAGATCATGGTGGCGCCGGTCCACTGGGCGGATGACAACGCTGATGGTATCGTCGATGATGGGGAGATGTTGCAGGCCTCTTTTCTTATCGAGGAAATGGCCGGCGTCCACATCGACTGGGATCGGCTCGAAGCGCTCTGGGATGCCGGTGGTTACCGATGGGATGCCGGTGAGGAGTCTTTCGTCCCCCAGCCTCCGCTCTCTTCTGAGGTTGCACCGCAGTGACTGTGCTTATGCACAGTCAAATCATGTCAAGATCGGTCTTAAATTTTACGGGTTGGCACGTGGACCCGAAGGCTCGGTTCCGTTATTCTGAACTCAACAACGAAACAAAACCTTCTTCAAAAACCTCCTGAAAGTTGCGCCGCGGACTACCTCCCCGCGGCGTTTTTTTGTTTGCGCCGAGGGTAACCTGCTGCGCAACACTGTTATATCGCCAAGATGATTTCAGTCGTTCTCAGAATGTGCTATATGAGGGGCCATGCTGCAATTCAGACAAGTCATTAAACAGTTCGCTGATCGGAAAGTGCTCGACCAGGTTGACTGGCATGTGCGCCCTGGCGACCGCATCGGTCTGTGCGGCGAAAATGGGGCCGGCAAGACCACGCTGCTGCGGATACTGGCTGGTCGGGAGGATGTTGACTCCGGTGAACTCCAGCTTGCCCGAGGGACGACCATTGGTTATCTCCCCCAGGACGGTCTCGAACACCGTGGACGCAGCCTGTTTGCCGAAGTCAGTACCGCTTTGGCCGATCTGCAACGGATTGAGCAAGAGCTTGTGGTTCTTGAGCGACGTATCAGCAGTTCGGCCCAGGCTGCCGACCTGGAACGTTACGCAGAGTTGCAGGAACTGTTTCGGCAGCGTGGTGGCTACGCCATGGAAGCCGAGGTTGGCCGGGTGCTCAAGGGGCTCGGTTTTTCCGAGTCGGACTGGCAAAAACCGTGTGAGCATTTCTCCGGTGGCTGGCAGATGCGCATCGCCCTGGCCAAGCTGCTGTTGCAACAGCCGACCCTGCTATTACTCGACGAGCCGACCAATCACCTTGACCTTCCGGCCCGTGACTGGCTGGAAGGCTACCTGTCGGCCTACCCACACACGCTGATTCTGGTCTCTCACGACCGCTTCTTCCTTGATCAGGTTGTAACACGCATTGTCGAGATCTGGAACGCCAGGTTGACCGACTATCCGGGGAACTACACCCGTTATCTTGTTGTGCGTAACGAGCGAATCGATGCCCTGCGCGAGGCCAAGCGCCGCCAGGATGAGGAAATTGCCAAGATCGAAGCCTTTATCAGCAAGTTTCGCTACAATGCCAACAAGGCGACTCTGGTACAGAGCCGAGTAAAACAGCTTGAGAAGATCGAGCGCATCGAGATGCCTCCCGAGCGCAAGCGAATCGCCTTCAGTTTTCCGGCTCCTCCCAAGGGTGGACGGCTCGCCCTGGAGCTGGCTGAGGTTGAACAGGGGTATGGTGATCTGACAGTGATCGAACAGGTCGATCTGACCATCGAGCGCGGCGAGAGGATGGCTCTGGTCGGCGCCAATGGTGCCGGTAAATCGACTTTGATGCGGGTGCTGGCCGGTGTCGAATCGCCCCGATCTGGTGTGCGCAGCGAAGGCCACAACCTTCAGATCGCCTATTTTGCTCAGGATCAGGCCAAGACCCTTGACCCATCACTCACTGTCCTCGACCAGATCACTCGGGTTACCCCTTTTGATATGGTTCCGAAGCTGCGCAACCTGCTCGGCGCATTCCTGTTTCATGGCGATGATGTTCATAAGCGGGTTTCGGTCCTATCCGGAGGGGAGCGCAACCGGCTGGCACTGGCTATCCTGCTGCTGGAACCGGCCAATCTGCTGTTGCTCGACGAGCCGACCAACCATCTCGACCTCCAGTCAAAGGAGGTGCTCCTCAATGCTCTCAAGGGGTATCAGGGAACATTGGTTTTCGTCTCCCACGATCGCTATTTCGTCGATGCGCTGGCCAGTCGTGTGGTCGAGGTCGCCGACTGTCGAGCGACCTCATATCTCGGCAATTACGAGGATTTTCTCCGTGCCAGAGGAGGGGATGGACATTCAAGCCTGAGAGTCGAGGCGACGGTTGCTGCCAAGTCAGCGCCGGTGGTGGAGGTCAAGGTTGCCCGAGTCGCCGCTCATGCCGAGCGCAAGGCGGCTCAGCGCGAAGCGCAAAGACGGGAGCGGCAGTTGCTGGAGTTGGAAGCCCGCATCGCCGACCTGGAAACTGAGCTTGCGGTGCTGGTCGAGGAGATGCAGGATCCCTCTTTGGCCATCGATCATGCCCGGCTTTCACCGCTGATCGATCGTCACCATGCGTTACAGAGCGAACTTGATGCTGCGATGCTGCGCTGGGAAGAGCTGCACGAACTGGTCGGAGAGGCGGGATGAATGGTTTTGTCGACTGTCTTGTAGGTTCATGAAGGGGCTGTTTGTCGTCACCGTCGCCAGCGAGAAGGGTGGGGTCGGCAAGACCACAATCGCCACCAATCTGGCTGTCTACCTCAAGGCCTTGAACGAGAACCTGCCAGTCACCATCGCTTCGTTCGACAACCACTTCAGTGTCGATCAGATGTTTGCTCTCGGACCGCGTAGCGAAGGGACGGTCGCTGACCTGCTAGCCGAGAAATGGAATGACCAGGCTGTCCGTTTCGGGCAGTACGGTGTTCAATACATCCCTTCAGAACGTCGTTTAATCCCCCCCCACAAGCCCTCAGAGTGGCTGCGAAAGCGCCTGGCCGGTCTCGGTCTGGAGGGAATCCTGATCCTTGATACCCGGCCGATCCTCGATTGGTTTACCGAAGCCGCGCTGCTCGCAGCCGACCTGGTCTTGGCTCCGGTCAAGGACCGCGCCTCTTTAATCAATGCCGGAGCTTTGCGCAAGGTTCTCGATGACCACGGGCGGACCGCTTCCCTTTGGCTGGTGCCGAGCCTGGTCGATGCCCGTTCCCGCCTCAACGGTGAGGTGCGGGTTCACGAGTTTCTGCGTTTTGCCGCGGCAGAGCGCGACTATCAGGTTGTCGACACCCAGATCAACAAGAGCCCCAAGGTGGAAAGCCTTGCCTCCGGGTTCTCCAGTCGCATCCCGTCGGTTTTGACCCATGCTCGTGGCACGATCGTGCACGGTCAGTTTCGGGAACTTGCCGAGTTTGTGCTCGCCAAATACATGGACTCCTCCCGATCTGAACGGCCGGAATCGGTCAGTTCCGGTTTGTCGGAAGGACCACACCTCGCCGGAAAACGCCTGGTTGCCGAGTGCCCGGTCTGCTGCCAGAATTCGCTCTCCGGGAGCGGACATTTCTACTTCGAGCTGCGCAGTCGCCGCAGCGGATGGCTGCACCCCGGCTGTCTTGCCGACCAGTTTGACGGCTTTGAGTTGTTCAGCTTCGATCTTTCCGACGGGTTGGTTGCCATGGTGATTGACGGCCCGGGTCTGCTCGAAATAGAGCCTCGCCTCTCATTGCACCTGTTTGATGCCAGTGGTGATCTGGTGGTCACTGAGTCCTGCAGTTTATCTGAAGAGGGGGGGGTAGGGGCGTTGGTGGAGGCGATGCTCGGCCGCCCTCTGCATCAGGCTTATCATGAACTGATACTGGTGTGCTTCGACCAGGCGGATATTTTGCAACAGGTCTCACCAGAAGGGCGTAGTGCATGGCGTGGCGTGCGGCGCAAGGTGTTGCGCGAACTTCGTCTGGCCGGGCTCTTCTGAATAGCACGGTACAGCCGTTGTCCTGGCGCTAAAACTCACTGTTTTCGGGGTTTTGTGTTGCTGGTCCGATGAGGCTGTGCTATAAAAAACCAATTTCGTGGGGGTTATAAACCATCATGGATCTATTTTTGCTCGACCCCATCTTGCGCAATGCTCTGGCCGAGGATATCGGTACAGGCGATGTTACCACTGCGGCGACCATCGAAGCTGGCAGCATGGCCGGTGCCGAACTGGTTGCCAAAGAAGACTTCGTTCTGGCCGGGATGCCGGTGGCGCAGCGTGTCTTTCATCTGCTCGATGCAAATATCGCTTTTGAATCTCTGCTGCAGGATGGTCAAACTGTCAAGCGGGGGGACGTTCTGGCCTGGCTCAAGGGTTCGTCGGCGGTGCTGCTGCAGGGGGAGCGAGTCGCTCTCAATCTACTGCAGCGCCTGAGCGGCGTGGCAACCCTTACCCGTCGTTTTGTCGATGAAATTGCCGGGACCAACGCCACCATCGTCGATACCCGCAAAACCACTCCGGGGTTGCGGTTGCTGGAAAAGTATGCGGTGCGCATGGGCGGAGCAGGAAACCATCGCATGGCTCTCTACGACGGTGTGCTGATCAAGGAGAACCATGTCGTTGCTGCCGGCGGAATAGCCTCTGCGGTTGAACGGGCCAAGCGCTCTGTTCCACACACCCTGAAGATTGAGGTCGAGGTGCGCGACCTTGATGAAGTACGCCAAGCCCTCGATGCTGGGGCCGATATCCTGCTGCTCGACAACATGAACACCAGCCAGCTGCGTGCTGCCGTTGAACTGGTAGGAGACCGTGCCGAGACCGAAGCCAGTGGCGGGGTGAATCTTGAGACAGTGCGCGAAATTGCTGAAACCGGTGTCAAGCTGATCTCGGTGGGTGCCTTGACCCACTCTTACCGTTCTGTTGATATCTCCATGTTGTTCACCTGACATATGCGTGGCAGTGGCCATCGATGAATTCACCCCATGCCCGGGAAATAATTCTCAGACTGTTTCAGCAGGCCGACGACGGTTTTGTCTCCGGTGCCCTGATCAGCCGCGAACTCGGTGTCTCACGCAGCGCGGTCTGGAAACAGATCGAAGGGCTTCGTCACCTCGGTTATTCGATACAGGCGGTGCCATCGCGTGGCTACCGGTTGGTTGACAGTCCCGACATTCTGATGGCAGAGGAACTTCACGCCGGACTCGATACCGAGCGGATCGGCAGGAAGATCCTCTGCCGGGAGGCGGTCGATTCCACCAATCGCTGGGCTTACGCCCTTGGTGAGCAGGGGGGAGAAGACGGCACCGTGGTGATTGCCGATCGTCAGGATGCCGGCAAGGGGCGCATGGGGCGCAGCTGGGAATCGCCTTCCGGGGTCAACCTCTACCTGTCAGTGCTGCTGCGCCCGTCGATTCTCCCCTGGGATGCTCCACAGCTCACCTTCCTTTCCGCGGTGGCGGTCTGTCGGGCGATTGCCGAGACCTGTGGGATGATGGCCCGGGTGAAGTGGCCCAACGACATACTTCTCAATGGCCGCAAGGTGGCCGGGCTTCTCAACGAAATGAGCTCCGAGACCGATCGCATCCGCTTTGTGGTACTGGGGATCGGGGTCAACCTCAATATGAGTGCCGAGCAGTTTCCTGCCGATCTTCGCTATCCGGCGACCTCCGTGCTGCTGGAAACGGGCAAGGCTGTACCGCGCGCCGAGTTTGTCCGGATGCTGCTGCGTCACCTCGACCAGCTTTACCTGACCTATCTGGAACACGGTTCCGGTTCGGTCATGGCCGCCTGGGCAGAACTTTCCGATCTGGTTGGTCGTCACGTGGAAGTCGACTGCCAGTCGAAGATCGTGGCCGGACGTGTCGTTGGTTTCGGCGAAGATGGTGCCCTGTTGCTGGAGTGCGCCGATGGTCGCCGTGAGCCGATTCTTGCCGGGGATGTCAGGATTGTCGAAGGGCAGTGAAGACTAACAACAGCGAATCTGTGACTATTGGCACTTTGTCAGACAATATGATGCTTCTCACCATCGATGTCGGCAACACCCATACCGTCCTTGGCCTGTACTGTGGAGAGTGTCTGCAGAGCAGTTGGCGGCTGCATACCGACCGGGATCGCACCGCCGATGAATGGGCCGTGCTGGTCGGTCAGTTGTTCCAGTTGAGACACCTCGATTTTTCCGAGATCGAGGGTGTTATCATCTCCAGCGTGGTTCCTCCTCTGTCGGGGACTCTTGGAGAAATGTGCCGGCGCTGTTTCGATCTAGACCCTTATCTGGTCAGCGCCAAAAGCGATACCGGGATTGCCATTCAGTATGATTACCCTCATGAGGTTGGAGCCGACCGTATCGTTAACGCCGCGGCGGCCTACGCCAAACACCGCACCAGCCTGATCATTGTCGACTTTGGTACGGCCACGACCTTTGACTATCTGTCGGCTGCAGG